>DATEMW010000299.1:0-4753 GCA_035275385.1 Candidatus Methylomirabilota bacterium
GTCGAGGTCCTCCTGAAGTCGGTGATCGCCTCACCGATGGTCAAGTACCGCGGCCCGTTCGTGCTCGGCATGCCGGCGGAGGCGCTGTTCAACGTCGACATGATCCAGAAAGACCTGGGGCTGGCGCTGGACATGGGCAAGGCGCTCGGCGTGCCGCTGCCCAGCGTCGCGCTGACCGACGAGCTCATGACCGCCGCGCGCGGGCTCGACCTGGCCGACTACGACTTCGCGGTCGTCTTCGACGTGATCGCGCGGATGAGCGGCTTGCGCCCAAGCGTCAAGAACGCGCGCTGATCGCGCGGCGGCCTGATCAACGCGGCACCGGCCCGCGGGCCCGCACCCGGCTCTCGGCGGCGGTTCAGCGCGGCGTGAGCGTGGCGCGCCCCGACGCCGTGTCCACGGTCAACGTGAAGGCGTCGAGCACGTCGCGGCCGAGCAATCCATCGACGCCGTCCTGACCGCGTAAGGACGACGGCAGCGCGTGGGCGACCACGACGATCGGTCCGATCCGCGCTCCGGCGACGTCCAGAAGCGGCAACGTCACGAGCAACGCGGTCGACGTACCGGTGACGCCGATCACCTGCACTGGTCGCGACGGCCCTCCCGCAAACCCCGCGCGCTCGATCACCTCGGGCGAGATCACGGTGCGGTCGGCGCCCGTGTCCACGATGAGGGTGAGCGCGACGCCGTTGAGGCGAGCTTCGACGGTGACGGGCGCGCCCGGCGTGACCTTCAGCGCCACCGGCTCGTTCGCCGCGGGCGGCGGAATCGGACGTGCCTGAGGCGCGTTCAGGAGCGTTGCGGAATCGCGGAACGCCGGCGGGATCGAGGCCAGATCCGCGGTGTAGTGCACGGTGCCCTCGGCGTCGGTCCACCGATAGAGCTCGGCGGCAGACGCGGCGACGCTGCAGCAGCAGGTGGCCAGGACGAGGACTACCAGTCCCGCGCGTCGCGTGGCGGCCCTCCGACCTACCGGACTACTTTCCTCGCTCGGAGCGAGGCGATCGCGTCCGCGGAATACCCGCACTCGGCCAGGACTTCGTCGGTGTGCTCGCCCTGCAGCGGGGCCGGACGGCGAACCCCGGGCTGCATGCGCGAGTATTTCGTCGGCGTCCCGATCACCGGGATCTCGCCCAGCTTGGGATGCAGGACGCGCTCGATCATCCGGCGCGCCGCCGTCTGCGGATCGTTCATCACCTGCTCGACCGTGTTCACCGGCGTCGCCGGGACCCCGCCGTCCTCGAGAAGCTTCAGCAGCGGCTCGCGATCGTACGCGCCGATCGCATCCGCGACCGCCTTCTCGAGCTCGTCCCGGTGGCGCACCCGCCCGAGGTTCGTGGCGAACTTCTCGTCGCGCAGCGCCGGGATGTCGAGCACGGCGACCAGCCGCTGCCAGAACCGGTCGTTGGCGCCGGCGATGAACATCCACTGACCGTCGCGACACCGGAAATTGCGATAGGGCGCGAGCGACGGATGGGACGAGCCGAGCGCCTTGGGCACGTTCCCGGTGAGGAGAAATCCCTCCGCGTGGTAATTGAGCAGGGTCACCGCGGTCTCCAGGAGCGAGCCGTCGACTCGCTGGCCCAGGCCGGTCTTCGCCCGGTACAGGAGCGCGTTGCAGATGCCGAGCGCGGAGAAGATGCCGGTCGTGAGATCGAGGAACGAGACGCCGGCCCTCACCGGCGGACCGCCGGGCTCGCCGGTGATCGACATGATCCCGCTGAACGCCTGCATGAGCGCCTCGTATCCGGCGCCGTCCTTGCGCGGTCCGGTCCGGCCGAACGCCGAGATCGAACAGTAGATCAGGCCCGGATTGATCGCCGACAGCGCGTCGTAGCCGAGCCCGAAGCTCTCCATCGTCCCCGTCCGGAAATTCTCGATGAGGACGTCGGCGCGCTTGACGAGGCTCCGGAGAATCTCGGCGCCCTCCGGCGCCTTCAGATCGAGCGTGAGATCGCGCTTGTTGCGGTTGATGACGAGGTAGGCGGCCGATTCCCCACCCTTGTGCGGCGGCCAGGTCCGCGACTCGTCGCCCGAGCCCGTGTCCTCGATCTTGACGACGTCGGCCCCCATGTCGGCCAGCAGCATGCCGCAGAACGGTCCGGCGAGAACGCGTGAGAGATCGAGGATGCGGACGCCGTCGAGCGAGAGGGCCTGAGTCGTCATGTGCGCTACTATAACTCTATGTCGCGACTCCGCGAGGCGCTGGCGCAGCGGATCCTCGTCCTGGACGGGGCCATGGGCACCATGATCCAGGCGGCCGGCCTCGGCGCCGAGGACTTCGGCGGCGCACAGTACGAGGGCTGCAACGAGTACCTCAACCTGACGCGGCCCGACGTCATCCGCAACGTCCACGCCGCCTATCTCGACGCCGGCGCCGATCTGATCTCGACCAACACGTTCGGCTGCGCGCCGTACGTGCTCGGCGAGTATGCGCTGGCCGAGCGCGCTCACGAGATCACCCTGGCCGCCGCGCGCCTAGCCCGCGAGGTGGCCGGCGAGCGCTTCGTGGTCGGCGCGATGGGGCCGTCGACGCGTTCGATCAGCGTCACCCGCAACGTCACGTTCGACCAGGTGCGCGACGCCTACGCGCTGCAGGCGGCGGCGCTCATCGCCGGCGGCGTCGACGCGCTGCTGCTCGAGACGGTCCAGGACACGCTGAACGTCAAGGCGGCGGCGCTCGGCGCGCGCGCCGCAATGCGCGAGGCCGGCGTCGCGCTGCCGCTGATGGTCAGCATCACGATCGAGCCGATGGGCACGATGCTGGCCGGACAGGGCGTCGAGGCGCTCTACGTGGCGCTCGAGCATCTGGACCTGTTCTCGATCGGGCTCAACTGCGCGACCGGGCCGGAGTTCATGACCGACCACCTCCGCTCGCTGGCCGCCATGTCCACGCGCTTCGTCAGCGTATATCCGAACGCCGGGCTCCCCGACGAGCGCGGACAGTACGCCGAGACGCCGACGAGCCTCGCCTTCAAGATGACGCGCTTCCTCGACGAGGGCTGGGTGAACGTGATCGGCGGCTGCTGCGGCACGACGCCGGCGCACATCCGCGCGCTGAAGGATCTGGCCCGCGGCCGTCCCCCGCGCGTGCCGGCGGCGCGCGAGGTGCAGGCCGTCAGCGGCGTCGAGGTGTTCTATCCGGCTGACGACAACCGCCCGCTCTTCGTGGGCGAGCGCACCAACGTGATCGGCTCGCGCCGCTTCAAGGAGCTGGTCGTCGCCGAGCAGTTCGAGGAGGCCGCCGAGATCGGCCGCGCGCAGGTGAAGAACGGCGCCCAGGTCCTGGACGTCTGCCTGGCCAATCCCGACCGGGACGAGCCCAGCGACATGGATCGCTTCATGACGCAGATCACCCGCAAGGTGAAGGTCCCGCTCATGATCGACTCCACCGACGCCGGCGTGATCGAGGCGGCGCTGCGGCACTGTCAGGGCAAGTCGATCGTGAACTCGATCAACCTCGAGGACGGCGAGGAGCGGTTCGAGCGCGTCGTGCCGCTGCTTCGGACCTACGGCGGCGCGGTCGTCGTCGGCTGCATCGACGAGGACAAGGTGCAGGGCATGGCGGTCACGCGCCAGCGCAAGCTGGGGATCGCCGAGCGCTGCCACGCGCTGCTCACCGGCAAGTACGGGCTCCCCTCCCGCGACCTGATCTTCGACGCACTCGTGTTTCCGGTCGGCACCGGCGACGCCAACTACCTCGGCTCCGCCGTGGAGACGATCGAGGGCATCCGGGCGATCAAGGCGCGGTTTCCGGAATGCAAGACGATCCTCGGGATCTCGAACGTCTCGTTCGGCCTGCCGCCGGCCGGGCGCGAGGTCCTGAACTCGGTCTTCCTCTACCACTGCACCAAGGCCGGCCTCGACTACGCGATCGTGAACACCGAGCGCCTCGAGCGCTACCCCTCGATCCCCGAAGAGGAGCGGCAGCTCGCCGAGGACCTGCTCTACGGGCGGGGCAGCGACCCCGTGGCGGCGTTCGCGGCGTATTTCCGGGACAAGCGCAAGGCGCCGCCGGCCGTGAGCACCCTCTCGCTCGACGAGCGGCTCGCGCGCTACATCGTCGAGGGCAGCCGCGACGGCCTCGTCGACGATCTGAACGCGAAGCTGCAAGAGGCGGAACCGCTCGAGATCGTCAACGGCCCGCTGATGCGAGGCATGGACGAGGTCGGTCGTCTGTTCAACGACAACCAGCTGATCGTCGCCGAGGTGCTCCAGTCGGCCGAGGCGATGAAGACCGCCGTCGCGCATCTCGAGCAGTTCATGGAAAAGGCCGAGTCGGCGACCCGCGGCACGATCGTGCTGGCCACGGTGAAGGGTGACGTCCACGACATCGGCAAGAATCTGGTCGAGATCATCCTCTCGAACAACGGCTACCGTGTGATCAACCTCGGCATCAAGGTGCCGCCCGAGGATCTGATCGCGGCCTATCGCACGCACAAGCCCGACGCGTTCGGGCTCTCCGGGCTCTTGGTGAAGTCCGCCCAACAGATGGTGGTCACGGCGCAGGACCTGCGCGCCGCGGGCATCGAGATCCCGCTCTTCGTGGGCGGCGCCGCCCTCACCAAGCGCTTCACGGCCACGCGCATCGCGGCCGAGTACGGCGGGCTCACGCTCTACGCCAAGGATGCGATGGAGGGGCTCGATCTGGCCAACCAGCTCTTCTCGGCGCCGACGCGCGACGCGCTGGTCGCCCGGCTCAAGCGCGAGCAGGCCGCGCTCGTCGAGAGCGCCGCCACCGCGCCGGTCAGCG
>DATEMW010000300.1:0-2300 GCA_035275385.1 Candidatus Methylomirabilota bacterium
GAGGTCGTCGATCGTGATCGCGTGGTTGGCCCCGGCGAACGACAGATCGACCACCACCGCCTCGCCCATCACCTGATCCAGCGAGATCTCGGCCGTGGTGATCCCGTCCTTGAAGACGTGCAGCGGCGAGTCGATGTGGGCGCCGGTGTGCAGGCTCTGGTTCACGCTCGAGACCTGCCAGAAGCCCGGCCCCCGCCGGTGCGGCGTGATCTCGAGCCGCATGTTGGTCGAGGGCGGGGAGAGGGTCGCATCGTCCACGGTCACGGAGAGATCGATGTAGCGCTTCACGAGAGCGCCTCCTTATGCACTGCCGAGCCGGTCCACCAGCGCGCGGGCCCAGGCCATCTTGTCGGGCGACATCACCAGCTTCTCGGCAAAGGGCTCGCCGAACGGCCGCGTCGCGTCGATGCCGAGCTTCGCGGTGACGCCGCGGTCGTCGGCGCTCGGGTCGAGCATCGCGCCGAGGCTGCCCGAGATGACGACCAGGTCGCGGTCGGCCTGCATCCGCGTCGCGACGGCCCAGAGCACCTCGGATTCGTCGAAGACGTCGATGTCGTCGTCGACCACGATCACGAGCTTGAGGTAGTGATCGACGCCGAGCACGATGGGGATCACGTGCTTGGCCTCGCCCGGTCGGCTCTGCGCGATCGACACGTACGCGGTGAACGACGACGTTCCCGACAGCGGCACGTGCACCGCGCGGACGTTCGGGATCGTCCTGGTCAGCGCGTTGGCGATCTCCGCCTCGCGAATCAGGCCGAGCGTCGTGATGTGATCGCCCGCGCGCCCGGATCCGATCGACTGAAACCACGGCCGCTCGCGCATCGCGATCGCCCTGGCGACGAACACGTGCTCGGTCGAGCGGCGCGACATGTACCCTGTGAACTCGCCGAACGGGCCCTCCGGTTCGCGTACGCCGGGCAGGATCTCACCCTCGATGACGATCTCGGCCGCCGCCGGAACGTGCAAATCAATCGTCGAGCAGGGCGCCACCTGCAGTGGCTCGCCGAGGAGCCCGCCCACGACCTCGAACTTGCCGACGTCGGCCGGCGGGTAGGCGAGTGAGCCCATCGACACCAGCGGGTGCAGTCCGAGCACGATCGCGCACGGCAGCGGCTGGCCCTTGGCTTCGGCGCGCCGCTGGTACTCGAACATGCGCCGCCGCGAGTGGAGGCTCACGCCCATCCGGTCGCGTCCCTTGACCTGGAACCGATGGTAGCCCTCGGTCTCCACGCCCGTGTCGGGATCGCGGGCGACCAGCATCCCGGCCGTCAGATAGCGGCCGGCGTCGCCGGGGAAATAGCGGGGAATCGGCAGGCTTGCCAGGTCGAGTGCCGGGCGGGTCACCGTTCGATGACGGAACGGAGGGCCGGGGACGACCACCGGCTTCATGTAGTCCTTGATACGCCGCGCGTACTCGGCGGCGAGGCCGCGCTCGTCCACACCGAGCGAGAAGGCCAGCGCGCGGCGACTCGCGACGACGTTGCAGACGATCGGGATGTCGTGGCCCGCGACGCGCTCGAAGAGCAAGATCGGATAGCGGCGCCGCCGCTCGTACTCGAGGACCAGCGCCATCACGTCTTCGTCGAGCGAGACGGGCTCGGCGATCCGGATCACCTCGCCCGGATGGGCGCGCTCGTAGGCGGCGACGAAGCTCCGGAGATCCTGGTCGGCCATGGCTGACGATCCTACCCCGAGACCGCGCCGGCGCGGACTCAGAAGTGGAAATGCGTGCCCAGGCCGATGTACTCGACCTTGTCCTTGTAGAACTGGCCGTTCGGCGAGTGGCCGTTGAAGTACTCGAGCAGGATCTGAAGCTTGCGCGTGAGCAGGACGCCGTCGATCTCGATGCCGGCGCGAGCCGAGACGTCGGCCGACCATTCGTTCTCCTCGCGCTGCTGGACGTCGACGGCGACGAGCGGCCGCCACCCCTTGGAGTGTTGCGGCCACGGGCTTCGGAACTCGATCCCGTACTGCACCGAGAACGGATCGAGGTTTGAAGGCGTCTGGTGGAACAAGTAGCCGCCGCCCGCGTAGAGTCGCAGCAGATCGCCGAACTCGTACGAGAACTTCAGGTCGACGCTCTCGTAGCTCAGGTTGATCCGGTTGGTCTTCGTCCGCAGCAGGAACTCGTCGCCCAGGTGGCTGCTCTGGTGGAAGACGCGCAACATCGCGGTGAAGTCCTCGTACCGGACTGACAGCGGGAGCCCGACGAGATAGTCGGCGTTGACCAGGTCGAACGAATCCGCGTCCATGTCGAAGACCGAGAACACGCCGGCGTGGATCCCGACCTCCCACCA
>DATEMW010000301.1:0-3330 GCA_035275385.1 Candidatus Methylomirabilota bacterium
CGCGCGCCCCGGTCAACGCCCACATTTTCGTACACGTCTCAACCTGCAGACGCCTGGCAAATTGTTGAATTTGTTTGGGGTATACTGAACCGACGCTACTTCGGCGTTCACAACCTGCCACGAGGAGGTCACCGATGGTCAGACTCGTCGCCCTGCTGGTCGCTGTCCTGTTCGCCGCGGTTTCGCTCGGCGTCTCACCGGTGCTCGCGCAGTCGAGCACGGCCCCCAAGACCGACGCCCCTGCCAAAGCGAAGACCGACACGAAGTCCGACGCGAAGAAGAAGGAGCCGCTCGACATCAACAGCGCTTCGGAGGACGAGCTCAAGGCACTGCCGGGGATCGGGGACGCGTACGCGAAGAAGATCGTCGATGGCCGCCCGTACGCGCGGAAGGACGATCTGACCAAGAAGAAGATCGTCCCGCAGGCCACCTACGACAAGATCAAGAACCAGATCGTGGCCAAGCAGAAGTAGCGTCGGAGGACATCGAGTCTCGGCATGGGGGAGCGGTCGTTCGCGGAGGACGTCAAGCAGCTCGGGTACGGAGAAGGAGAGATCCTTCGCGGCGAGGGCATCCTCGCCATCACCAAGGCGCTCCTGCAGTCCGGCGTGAGCTACGTCGGCGGCTATCCGGGCGCGCCGGTCTCGTACCTGATCGACGTGCTGTCCGACGCGAACGACCCGCTCCTCAAGCCGCTCGGCATTTACTTCGAGCAATCCGGCAGCGAGGCCGCCGCCGCGGCCCTGCTCGGCGCCTCCATCAACTATCCGATGCGCGGCGCCGTCACCTGGAAGTCGGTCGTTGGCACCAACGTCGCATCCGACGCGCTCTCGCACGTGGCGTCGGCCGGCGTGATCGGCGGCTCGGTGATCGTGATCGGCGAGGACTACGGTGAGGGCGCCTCGATCCTGCAGGAGCGCACGCACTCGGCGGCGCTGAAGTCGTCGATCCCGCTCCTCGATCCGCGCAACAGCCTCGACTCGTTCGCGCGGTTCGTCGGCGAGGGCTTCGGGCTCTCCGAGGCGTGCAACGAGCCGGTCTTCTTCTCGATCCGGATCCGCGCCTGCCACATGCGCGGGACGTTGCGCTGTCACGACAACGTGCGCCCGGCGATCAGCATGCTGTCGCCGCTCGGCGCGCCGAGCTTCAGCATCGACCGGATCAACCTGCCGCCGTTCACGTATCAGATGGAGGCGCAGAAATTCGAGAAGCGCCTGCCGGCCGCGAAGCGCTACATCGTCGAGCGCGGGCTCAACGAGCACTTCCGCGGCGACGAAGACCACGTCGGCATCATCATGCAGGGCGGCCTCTGGAACACGACCCTGCGCGGGCTCTCCGTGCTCGGCCTGGCCGACAGCCGTGGCCGGACGCCGATTCCGCTGCTCGTGCTGAACGCGATCCATCCGCTCGTGCCCGAGGAGCTGATCGAGTTCATGCGCGGCAAGCGTCGCGTCTTCGTCATCGAAGAGGGCATGCCCAACTACATCGAGCGCGAGCTCAAGGCGCTGGCCCACGAGGCGCGCCTATCGGTGGAGATTCAGGGCAAGGATCTCCTGTCGCCACACGGCGAATACGTCCCGCACCTGGTCATCGGCGGCCTGCGCCGCTTCTTCATGTCGGCGGGACTCACGTCGCAGTCGACCACGGCGATCGAGGAGCGGTATCGCGCACTCACCGCGCATCGCGAGAAGGTGGGCGACGTCCTGCCCCAGCCTGTCGCCAAGCGGCCGCCGTCCTTCTGCACCGGCTGTCCGGAGCGCCCGGTGTTCAGCGCGCTGAAAATCTTGAGAACGCGCGAGCCGGAGATCGGCGACACGCACGTCGCGGCCGACATCGGCTGCTCGACGTTCTCGACGCAGGCGCCGTTCAACGTGGGCAACTCGGTGCTCGGTTACGGCATGGGGCTCGCGTCGTCGAGCGCGGTGTCGCCCCTCTTCAGCAAGCGCACGGTCTCGGTGATGGGCGACGGCGGCTTCTGGCACAACGGCCTCACCAACGGCGTCGCGAACGCGATGTACAACAAGCAGGACTCGGTCCTGGTGATCCTCGACAACTTCTACGCGGCCGCGACCGGGCAGCACCACGTGCCGTCGACCGGCAAGAATGCGCGCAACGAGCCCCTGCCGATGACGATCCCGCAAGCCCTGCACGGACTCGGCGTGAAGTGGGTCCGGACCGTGAACTCGTACCGGATCGCCGAGGTGATCGGCACGCTCCGCGAGGCGCTGACGACGCGGGTGCCAGGGCTCAAGGTCGTCATCGCCAGGAACGAGTGCATGCTCGAGCGCCAGCGCCGCGAGCGGCCACGTCTCCGCAAGCTGGCCGCCGCCGGGCATCAGGTGGTGCAGCCGCGCTTCGGCGTGGACCCGGACGTGTGCACCGGGGACCACTCGTGCATGCGGCTCAACGGCTGCCCGTCGCTGACCTTGCGCGAGAACCCGGACCCGCTGCGCGAGGATCCGATCGCCCACGTGGACGATACGTGCGTGGGCTGCGGCGTCTGCGGCGAAGTCGCGCACGCCGCGGTCCTGTGTCCGTCGTTCTACGAGGTCAAGGTGATCACGAACCCGAGCTGGTGGACGCGGTTCGTGAGCCGGATGCGCGCGGCCGTCATTCGCCGCCTCGCCGCCGCCGGGACGTGACCGACGCGCCACTCCTGAGCCTCCTGGTCCCCGCCGTCGGCGGGCAGGGCGGCGGCGTGCTCCTCGACTGGATCGTCGACGCGGCGCTGATCGACGGCTATCCCGTCCACGGCACGTCGATTCCCGGCGTCGCGCAGCGCACCGGCTCCACGACCTACTACGTCGAGGTGGCGGGCGAGCGCAATCTCCCGGCAGACGGCACGCCGATCTTCTCGCTCTATCCCGTGCCCGGCGCGCTCGACGTCCTGCTGGCGCCGGAGTTCCTCGAGGTCGGGCGCTCGATCGAGCTTGGATTCCCGTCGCCCGCGCGGACGACGATCATCGCCAGCACGCACCGCCTGTACTCGATCCACGAGAAGATCGTGACCGGCCACGGCATCTATCCGATCGAGCAGCTCCAGGCGGCGGCGCGCGCGTTCTCGAAGCGGCTGATCGCGTTCGACGCACTCGCGATGGCACGGGAGCATGGAACTGAGGCCAACGCGGTGCTGCTCGGCGCGCTCGCCGGCTCCGGCGCCTTGCCGATCGGCGTCGAGGCTTACCGTGAAGCTATTCGCTCGAAGGGCGTCGGCGTGGAGGCCAACCTTCGCGGTTTCGATGCTGGGCTTCGCGTGGCGGCGGGGGCGCCGATGGCGGCGGGGGCTGGGGAGGGGTCGCGTGGCTTCGGAACCCCACTCGCCACGGACCC
>DATEMW010000302.1:0-2992 GCA_035275385.1 Candidatus Methylomirabilota bacterium
TGACCGCGATCGCCGCGGCGACGCTCAAGCAGCTCGGCCGCGCCGACGGCCTGCGCGTGTCCGCGAAGCTGACCGGCTTGATGGCCGACGAGCGCCTGCACGGCGTGATCGATCACTTCGTCCGGCTCCTCGACTTCACGCCCAGTGAGCTGCAGCGCGCCGGCGCCGACACCGACGGGCATCTCCTGCCCCGCCTGCGCGCGGTCAACTCGCCGATCGCGATCTTCATCGACGGCGTCGACGAGTACTTCAACAAGCACATCGAGAGCCGGGCCACCTTGCCGAGCGTCACCGGCCCGCTGTCGCCCAACGTATGGTACTTCGCCCAGCTCGGCCTGGTCGAGGTCGCCTACCAGCTACGCCGGATCAACCATCATCTGAAGGTGTTCGCGGCGGTGCGGAAGGAGGCGTACGCGCGCCTGTCGACGACCGTCATGTCCCAGCAATACCGGGGCAGCGCGGTCGACATCGCCTACCCCATCGAGAGCCTGCGCGAGATCTTCCTGAACAACATCCGCCTGGAGAAGTCGGACCGGATGGTCCGGCCCGAGCGGCTGCGCACCGATCCGATCGAGGCGTTCCTGGGCCGAACGAAGATCTCCCACGTCTACACCGGCGAAGAGGAAGACGCCTTCGACTACGTCTGCCGTCATACGTTGCTACGGCCGCGCGACCTCATGACGATCGGCGAGCGGCTCGCGTCGCTGCGGCCCGAGGAGCGGCGCCACGAACAGCGCGTGAAGGAGGCCGTCAATATCGGCGCGACCGAGATCGCGCGCGAGTACCTCACCGAGATCGCGCCCTACGTGGGCGACCTCGACCTCGAGCGCTTTCTCGGGCGCATCCCGGGACACATCGTCACCAGAGAGGAGGCCGAGGCGCTCTTCGAGCGGCACAACGCGGACGGTGCTGGCGACGAGCGCCACGTGCTCTGCGCGCTCTACCGCGTCGGGCTCCTCGGCCATTTGCATCACGACTGGGTCCGAGGCGAGTGGGTCCAGCGATTCCTCAGGCCGGGCGAAGGCACGCTCGAGCCCGACGGCGTCCTGCCCCGCGCCACCCGCTACCTTGTGCACCCCGTGCTGTCGGACGTGATCGGCCGTCTGAACCCCGGCTACCTCGAGCGCATCGACCGCGTCGACATCGTGGGCTACAACCGCGCCTGGCTCGGGACGGCCGCCAGCGACCGCGGCGTCACCACCCGGGCGCTCTGCGTCCTCACGGGCGACGTCAAGGGTTTCGGCGGGCTGATCCGCGCCGGCGTCGATGCCGGCGTGCGCCAGGCCCTCGAGGACGCGTTGAGGAAATGGGCTCGCGAGACGATCGCCGCCGAGCTCATCGCCGACACGGTGTCGATCGTCCACGACGATCCTGTGCTCCTGGCGCAGGTCGCCCGCCATCTGATGGACGAGGTCTATCGCGCCCCCGGCCAGCCGCGACTTCGCATCGCGCTGCACCACGGCGAGGTCCAGACCCGGCGCGCGATCGATGGCCGGCACGTCATCGCCGGCGGCGAAGCCGTGCTGTGCGCGGCGCGCGTGGAGCCGCACGTCGAGCCCGGCCAGATCTGGGTCACCGAGCAGTTCCGCGCCGAGCTCGCCGGGCGGCCGTCGTTGTGGCGCACCACGGCGCTGACGTGGCCGGGCGGCGCCGCCGAGATCAACGTGAAGAAGGAAGGCGGGACAGAGCCGGACCTCTGGGTCCGGCTCCACCGCCTGGAGTTCTGAGCCCGGCCGCACGTTACGCGCCTCCCCTCGAAAAGAGGCTTGACGGTCGGCGGGAGCAATGATCCACTCAGCCCGATTCGGGGCGCTCGATGACCAACGGCGGGAACCTCGACTCGCGACTCGATTTGCTCTTGCGTCTCGTCGAGAGCATCACGGCATCGCCTGACCTCGATCAGGTGCTCCGCCGTGTTGTCGAATCAGCTACCTCCCTCGTGAAGGACTCCCTTTCAACGTTGTGGATCCTCGAGGACTCTCGGCTGGTGGCGCGAGCGCGGGCCGGCCCCCGCCGCCTCACCCGGGCGGCCGGCCGATCGGAGTTCGCGCTCGGCGAGGGCCTCGTTGGGCACGCGGCGCTGGAGCGACGGACCCTGGTGGTGACCGACGTCCTGGCCGATCCGCGTACGGTGGATCGCAGCTTCTTCAGCGCCGAGGGCATGGCGGCCTGCGCCGCGATTCCGCTTGCGTCGCACGGCCGGCTCATGGGCGTCCTCGCCCTCGTCGCCCGCCGTGCCGACGATCTCGGTTCCGCCGAGGTGGAGTTATTGACCGCGTTCGGAGGCCACGCCTCGATTGCCATCGAGCGGGCGCGCGACTTTGCCGAGGCGGAGCGCCGGCGTCACGAGGCCGAGATTCTGGCCGGCGTCGCCAGCGATCTCGCCGAGTGCCACGACCTCGACACCGTGCTCGCCCAGATCGCGCGCGGCGCCAATGCGCTCTGCGCGGCCGATGTCACGAGCCTGGCGGTGCGCGACCCCGACGGCTCATTCCCGGCGCGGCACGTCGTCGGCGCCCGCAGCGAGGCCTATCGACGCTTCCGTGTCGTGCCGGGCCTGGGCATCGGCGGTCACGCCGTGGTCAGCGGCCGGCTCGGGCGCGCGGCGGAACGTGTCGCCTGGCCCCCGCTGCCGAGCGAGTATGCCGAAGCGATCGACGCCGAAGGCATCCGCAGCGCCCTGGCCGTCCCCATCGTGGTGGGACAGAACGTCGAGGGGCTCCTCTACGTCTGCAGCCGTACGCCGCGGTCCTTCAGCGACGCCGACGAGACCGTGCTGATGCGGCTCGCTGACCACGCGGCCACCGCGATTCGCAACCACCATCTGTTTGCCGCCGAGCAGGTCGCCCGGACCGAGGCTCAGACGTCGGCGCAGGACTACCGCGACCTCGTCGACACGCTCGACGCGATCGTCCTCGACGCCGATGCCGAAACGTTCCAGGTCACCTTCGTCAACCACCGCGCGGAGGCGATCCTGGGCTATTCGCGCCAG
>DATEMW010000303.1:0-4002 GCA_035275385.1 Candidatus Methylomirabilota bacterium
CCGATCGAGATCCCGCTCAAGAAGAACTTCGGCGGCAGCACCTACTCGGTCCTCACGCGCTGCACCGTGATCACCCGCATGCGGACCGACGATGGGCTGGTGAGCGAGGTCTACAACGGCGACAACCGCGAGCACGGCCGCGAGATCGTCCGGCTGATCCGCGAGACCCTGGCGCCGCTGGCCCGCGGCATGAGCATCTTCGAGGGCGAGCGCGTCTGGGAAAAGCTGTTCGCGGTCAGCCACACGAGCCGCGACCGCAAGGTGTTGCTCGAAGCCATCGCCTGCGTGGACTGCGCGCTCTGGGACCTGGTCGGCAAGGCGCTCGGCAAGAGCGTGTGCGTGCTGCTCGGCGGCTATCGCGCGCGGCTGCCGATCATCTCGATCGGCGGCTATTACATGGAGGGCAAGACGCTCGCCGACATCGGCCGCGAGATGGAGGCGTATCGCCGCGCCGGCATGGCCGGCTGCAAATTCAAGGTTGGCGGGCTCACGCCGGAGGAAGACGCCCGGCGCGTCGAGGCCGCGCGCAAGGCGGCGGGAGCCGACTTCATCCTGGCCGTCGACGCCAATCGCGGCTGGTCCGCCGAGGACGCGATTCGCTTTTCACGCCTGGTCGAGCCGCTCGACATCCGCTGGTTCGAGGAGCCGTGCCACTGGTACGACGATGCGGCCCTGATGGCGCGCGTGCGGCAGGCGACGCGGATTCCCGTCACCGCCGGCCAGTCGGAGATCACGAGCCACGGCGTGCGCCGCCTGCTCGACGTCCGCGCGGTCGACCTGGTCAACGTCGATGCGTCGGAGTGCGGCGGCGTCACCGAGTGGCGCCGCGCGGCCGCCCTCTGCGGCGCGGCGAGCGTTCAGATGGCGCACCACGAGGAGTCTCAGATCTCGCAGCATCTGCTGGCGGGGGTGCCGCACGGGACCTACGCCGAGTGCTTCGCCGACCCCGAGCGCGATCCGGTCTGGCAGACGATGTGGGCCAACCGTCCGACCATCAAGGACGGCATGATGGACGTCGCCCAGGCGCCGGGCTTCGGACTGGTCCTCGACGAGGACCTGGTGCGCCGCTACCGCGTCGAGTAGCCGACCGGGGGTTACGACGGCGCCGCGGCGCGCACGAGCGCCAGGTGATCCTCGACCGTGTCCTTCGCGGTGATCGCGCGGATCACGACGTCGTCGACGGCGCCCTGCCACTTCGCGAGCCCGCGCTTGATCGCCTCGGGACTGTCGGCGGCAATCGCGGTCTCGATCGGCTTGAGACCCATGCGCGTGAAGTTGGCGCCGTAGGCCGGCACGCCGGCGTAGCGCTTGCCTTCTTCTTCCAGCCGATCGCCGGCGCCCGGCCCTAGCGCCACTCTCAGATAGGCGCAGAGCCTCGGGACCGGCCGCTTCGCGGCCGTCGCGCCCTCGCGCACGCGCCCGGCGGACTCACGCGCGTACTCCGGAGTCAGCCAGTTGAAGAGCACGCCGTCGGCGACCTCACCGGCGAGCCGGCACATCTGGGGTCCGAGCGCCGCCACGATGATGCGCGTCGAGAGCTGACGGCGGAGATCGGCGACGCCGCCGCGCACGCGCTTGAGCGCTTCCGGATTCGGGCTGCCGACGCCGAGCAACAGCCGGTCGAGCGGGAGCCCCGTCGACTTCACGCCCTGCACGATGCTCTCCGGTCCGCGCGTGTGAAGCGGAATGACGCCGATGCCGAGCTCGATGCGCTGCGTCTCCCGCGCCGCGAGAGCCAGCGCCGCGAGACCGTCGGTCGCGCCGGGATGGTTCACCCAGAACGAGCTATACCCGAGGCGCTCCGCCTCGCGCGCCGAGGCGCGAATGACATCGGGTGACGTGCCGGCGAACACCGCAAAGCCCAGTCCCATCACGATCTCCTCTCAACTGTGAGCGATAGCAATCGTCGGGCAGTATACTCCAGCCAATTGTCATGACCGGACCGCGAGACGACACGAAAGCCGGAGCGAGAACCATCGGTGTGCGGGTCACGTTCTTCGCCGACCTCCGTCGATTCCTCCCGCGTGGCGCCGACGGGCCGCAGCCGTACGCCGTGCCCGAGCGCGCCACAGTCGATGATCTCCTGACGATCATCGGAATCGCTCCTGACGCCGACCTGACGATCGCGGTGGACGGCGAGCAGGCAGACCGCAGCACACCGCTTCGCGACGGTGCCGACGTCATGCTGTTGAGTCCCATGGAAGGGGGCGCCTGATGGACCGCTACGGCTACTGGAACAAGATCCTGCACGTGAACCTCTCGGACCGCACGACTCGGATCGAAGAGCCTGGCGACGCCTTCTTCCGCCGTTACGCCGGCGGGCGCGGGTTGATCGCGCACTACCTCTTGAAGTACGTGCCAAAGGGCGCCGATCCGCTTGGCCCCGAGAACATCCTCGTGATCGCGCCGGGTGTCCTCACGGGCGCGCCGGTGCCCGGAGCCGGACGTCACAGCGTCGGGGCCAAGTCGCCCCTCACCGGAGGCTTCGGCGAATCGGAGTCCGGCGGGTACTGGGGCGCGGAGCTCAAGCGCGCCGGCTGGGACGCCATCGTCGTCCACGGTGTGTCCAAGACGCCGGTCTATCTGTGGATCCGCGACGGCGTGGTCGAGTTTCGAGACGCCTCGCACCTCTGGGGCAAGATCACCGGCGAGGTCGAGGACATCATCCTCGCCGAGCTCGGCGATTCGCTGATCCGCATCGCCCAGATCGGCCCGGCCGGCGAGAACCTCGTCCGCTTCGCCTGCATCGCCAACGAGCTGAACGAGGTGGCGGGCCGCACCGGCATGGGCGCCGTGATGGGCGGGAAGCGGCTCAAGGCGATCGCGGTGCGAGGCAAGACGCCGGTGAAGATCGCCGACCAGCGCGGGCTCCTGGCGATCGCCAAGTGGGTCTCGGGCACGATGGACGAGAAGCACCGGGCGTTTCACGAGTTCGGCACCGGCGCCGCGATGCAGGGCAAGAGCCTCGAGGGCGGGATGCCCGTGCTCAACTATCGCCTCGGTGCCGCCGATACGATCGCCAAGGTCGACGCGATCGCGGTGCGCGATGAGGTGCGGGTGAAGATGGGCGCCTGCTACGCGTGCTCCGTGCGGTGCAAGAAGGTCGTCCACATCGAGGAGAAGGAAGAAGCTGCGCGCGCGGCCGCCCAGACGGTTTACAAGGGTCGGGCACGGGTGGCGTTCGATCCTCTCGGCCGTTACAGCGTCCATCCGCGCTACGGCGGGCCGGAGTACGAGTCGCTGGCGGCGCTCGGCGTCAATCTCGGTCTCGACGATCTGATCGCGATCTGCAAGTCGAACGAGATGTGCAACTACCTCGCGATGGACACGGTCTCGCTCGGCTGCACCCTGGCGTGGGCGATGGAGTGCTTCGAGAAGGGCATACTCACGCTCGAGGACACGGGCGGTGTACCGCTCCGCTTCCACGACGCCGACGGGGTCATCAAGCTCGTCGAGATGATCGCCTATCGTCAAGGCATCGGCGATCTGCTGGCCGAGGGCTCGCAGCGCGCGGCGCAGCGTCTCGGGCGCGGATCCGAGGTGTTCCTGACAACCGTGAAAGGCATGGAGATGGCGATGCACGATCCGCGTCACATGCCGGTCATGCGCGCCTCGTATCTGCTCGCGCCGACCGGTGGCGATCACATGCGCCAGACCAGCAACCGCAACGGCCTGCGCAACCAGATCGGGCTCTGCCACTTCCTCGCCTACGAGGATGACCAGTCGCTGGAGATCATCAAGACCGTGACTGGCTGGGACATCACGCCCGACGAGATGGTGACGACAGCCCACCGGGGGCTAACGCTCGCGCGCCTGTTCAACCTGCGTGAAGGGATGACCCGCGCCGACGATCGCCTTCCGGCGCGATTCAGCGATCCCCTGCCCAAGCACGCGGGGTTGAGCCGCGAGCAGCAGGACAAGATCGTGACCGACTACTACGTCGAGCAGGGCTGGGACGCGGCGACCGGTGTCCCGACGCCGGACACGATTCGAGCGCTCGAG
>DATEMW010000304.1:0-5304 GCA_035275385.1 Candidatus Methylomirabilota bacterium
AGGAGTACCCCGAGTGGGCCACGGAAGTCGGCATCGCCGCGTACAACGGTCGATGGACCGACCGGTCGGCGGCGGCGATCGCGCGGCGCAAGGCGGAGCTCGAGCTGCCGGCGAAGGCGCTGGCCTCGATCGATCGTGCGAAGCTCGCCCCCGAGGACGCCCTCAACTACGACCTCTTCAAGCGCCGGATCGAGGCGGACCTCGACGGGCGACGCTTCCCGTGGGAGCTCTTGCCGCTGAGCCAGCTCTACGGCATCCAGCAGAGCGTCGCGCAAATCCTCAGCGAGCTGATGCCGACCCGCAGCGCGGCGGACTACGAGGCGATCCTGAGCCGCCTGCGCGCCACGCCGACGCTCGTGGACCAGACGATCGCCGGGATGAGAGAGGGCCTACGCCGCGGGATCACGCCGCCGAAGATCACGCTCGGCGGCGTGGTCGCGCAGGCCGAGGCGATGCTCGTCGACGATCCGGAGACGAATCCGCTGCTCGGCGCCTTTCGGAAGATGCCCCAGACGATCCCGGCGGATCGGCGCGAGGCCCTCAAGGCCGACGCGGCGAAGGCGCTCGCGGCGGAGGCGCTGCCCGCGTTTCGACGGCTCCGCGACTTTCTCGCGAACGACTACGTGCCCAACTGCCGCGAGTCGCTGGCGACGAGCGCCCTGCCCGACGGCCGCGACTGGTATGCCTACCGGGTCGCCCACTCGACCACGACGCGTCTGACCCCGGAGCAGATTCACGAGATCGGCCTCGAGGAGGTCAAGCAGATCCGCGCCGAGATGGAGCGGCTCATGCGCGCCACCGGCTTCGCGGGAGATCTGCCTGCGTTTTTCGACTTCTTGCGCACCGACGCGCGCTTCTTCTACTCGCGCCCCGAGGACCTGCTGGCTGGGTATCGCGAGATCGCCAAGCGCGCCGATCCCGAGGTCATCAAGCTCTTCGGCCGGATGCCGCGTATGCCGTACGGCGTCAGGGCGATGCCGGCGTACGGTGCCGCGTCACAAAGCGCGGGCTCGTACGACGGGGGCTCGCTCGCCTCGGGCCGGCCGGGATACTTCGCCGCGAACCTGTCGGCCGTCGAGACCCGGCCCAAGTGGGAGATGGAAGCCCTGGTCCTCCACGAGGCCGTTCCGGGCCATCATCTGCAGATCGCGCTCGCCCAGGAGCTCGACTTGCCCAAGTTCAGGCGGTACGGCGGGTACGTCGCCTTCGTCGAAGGCTGGGGGCTCTACGCCGAGACGCTCGGTCAGGAGATGGGCTTCTATACGGATCCCTACTCGCGCTTCGGGGCGCTCAACTATCAGATGTGGCGAGCGGTCCGGCTCGTCGTCGACACCGGCATCCACGCGCTCGGCTGGAGCCGCCAGCAGGCGATCGACTACTTCAAGGCCAACACGGCCAAACCGGACCGCGAGATTGCGGTGGAGATCGACCGCTACATCGTCTCGCCCGCGCAGGCGCTCGCGTACAAGATCGGACAGCGGAAGTTCCAGGAGCTACGCGAGCGGGCCACCAAGGCGCTCGGCGAGCGCTTCGACATCCGCGCCTTTCACGACGCGGTGCTGGCCGAGGGCGCCTTGCCGCTCGACGTGCTCGACGCGCGAATCGACGCGTGGATCGCCCAGAAGAAGGCGTCCGCCGCTTCGGGTGCGCGGGGCCGCTAGGCCTTGATACCGAGCAGCTTCGCCGCCGTCCCGCCCAGGATCGCGATGCGCTCGTCGTCGCTGAGGCCGGGTGTACCCAGGATGTGGTCGACCGACGTCTTCGTCCACGGATACGGATAGTCGGTCCCCATCACGATCTGGCCGGGCCCAGCGACCGCCACCAGATGCCGCAATGCCTCGGGCGTGAAGACCAGCGAGTCGAAGTAGAGCTGCTTGAGATACTCGGTCGGCTTCTTCTTGAGCGGCGTGGTGCACCGGTTGGGGAACGTCGTGCAGATCGCGTCGGAGCGGTCCGCGTAGGATGGCAGGTAGCCGCCGCCGTGAGCCGCGCAGATCTTCAGCCCGGGAAAATGGTCGAGCGTGCCCTCGAAGATCAGGTGCGAGAGCGCGATCGTGGTCTCCAGCGGGTTGCCGATCGTGTTGTCGAGCCCGCCGCTGCCCTTCAGCCGGCCCTTCAGGTCGGACGCCGCGCCGTCCCCCTGCGGATGCATGAAGACGACCACGCCCAGCTGCTCGGCCTTGGCCCAGAACGGATTGAACTTCGGATCGGACACGTCCTCGCCGTTGACGCTGCCGCCGATGCCGGCGCCGCGCAGGCCGTACTTCTTGACGCCTTCCTCTAGCTGCTCGGCGGCGAGCTCCGGATGCTGCAGCGCCACCGACGCGAACGCGACGAAGCGGTCCGGGTTCGCCGCGCAGGCTTCGGCGAGCTTCTCGTTCTGGATCTTGATCAGCTCGCGCGCGACCTCCCGGTCGGCCTTGTACCAGTACGGGTTGATGCTCAGCGCCTCGACGTCGATGCCCTGCTCGTCCATCGCGCGGATCCGATCGACGGGCTGCGGCATGAGCAGGGTCTGCGGCTCGACCTTTCGCCCCATCAGCGCCATCGCCTCGGGCACCGCGCAGTGCGCGTGCACGTCGATGGTCTTGACCCGCCGGCCGTTCACGACGACCTCCCGGCGGCGCCCCTGCGCCTGGACCGGCGCGGCGCTCGCGAGGTTGCAGGCGACGAACGCGATACCGGCGGCGCCGGCGGTCTCGACGAACTCGCGGCGAGTGGTCATGGGATCCTCCTAGAACAGCGGGCTGTTCGACTCGAGCCCGAGCACCGTGCGCCCCACCGCCTCGTAGTTCACGAACTGCAGCTGGTTGTGGCGGGTGACGACCTCGGCGTCGCGCGCGTACCGCTCCAGCGGGCTCGACGTGAAGATCGACGTGGTACCGGCCGCGGTACAGACCATGTGCGTCGCGGTCGCGGCGCTCTGCGCGGCGTGGGTCATCGCCAGGCGCAGGTCGGCGCGCAGGCGCTCGCTGATCGGCCGCGAGGCGACCGCCAGCTCCCACATCTCGCCGACGACGTTGAACAGGAGCGCCCGGCCCGAGCGCAAGATCGCCTCGGCTTCGCCGATCTTCGCCTGCACCAGCGCGCGGTCACGCAGGAGCTCCGACGACGAGCGCGGAACCTTGACCTGCGCCAGCTCGACGAACGCGTCGATCGCGGCCCGCGCGACGCCCAGCCCCACGCAGCAGAACCCGCACCCCGCGAGGTCGAAGCCGTGCATGCGGTTCATCGGCCCGGTCACCCGCGCGCGCAGATCGAGCGCGGAGAACGTGCGCTCCTCGGGCACGAACAGGTCCTCGACTTCGATGTCGTGACTGCCGGTCCCGCGCAGCCCACTCACGTCCCAGGTGTCGACGATGCGCGCGATGGTTTTCGGATAGAAGTAGGCGATCCGGATCTCCTGATCGCCGTTGGGCCGAAGCCGCGGCTTGTCGCCGTCGAACACCTTGCACGCCCCGTGCAGCGCAGAGGAGTGCATGCAACCGCTGGCGAAGAACCAGTGGCCGGTGACGCGATAGCCGCCGGGCGCCGCGACCGCGCGCCCGCGCGGATTCGCCGACCCCGCCGAGATGCCGATCGGGTCGCTGAAGAAGATCTGCCGGCGCACCTCCGGCGCGAACTGGGCGCTCTGCCGCAGGGTGTTGATCCCCATGGCCAGGCACCAGCCCGTCGAGCCGTCGGCGCTCGCCACCTCCTCGATCACTTGCAGGGTGGTCAGGACGTCGGCACCCAGGCCGCCTTCGGCCTCGGGCAGCGCGGTCCGGAAGAGCCGGGCGTTGGCGATGTCCATGACGAGATCGCGGGGAAGCTGGCGATTGGCCTCGATCTCGGCGGCGCGCTCGCGGATACGGGGTGCCAGCGCGCGGGCGATCTGAAGCGGCGTGGTTGCTGCCGGCACCGTGTCGGTGATCATGGAGCGGACGCCATCCTGCGCCAGCACCGGCCGCCCCGTCAAGACACCGATCCCGTCGCCAGGACGAGCCGCTCGTGGAGCGCCGAGAGCATCTCGTCGACCGCGGCGCTGGCCCACATCTGGTAGAACGGCAGCGCCTGGAGCGCGCCCCAGTCCCGAATGAACTGCTCCCAGGCCTGCTCGCGATTCTCTCCGCGCGCCGCGGCCTGCATCGCCGTGACGAGCCGTTCCTTGTGATAGATCGCGGGGAGCTCGATGTAGCGATAGATCTCCTCGAGATCCTTCGTCAGAAACACGGCGGTCGGGACCGACTGGAACGTCTGTCCGTCTTTCTCGTTGAGGAACGTGTTGACGATGTCGGCGTTCGGCGACTCGGCCGGATCCGACCGCGGCCCGCCGCCGAGCTTCCGGCCGTCGCGCTGGAAGATGCGGAGCTCGAGACCGCCCGCTTCGGCCAGCCGGGCCAGCATCGGCATGTCGCGGCGACAGTCGGACGACCACTCTTCTGAAACTACGAGCAGCTTCGCCGGGCCGTCGGACCGTGCGGCGAGCCAGCGGACCGCGGCGGTCTGCGCCTCGTCGAGCCGCGCTCGCTCGTACCGCTCACGCAGGAGCCCGCTGAAGTCATGCCGCCGGGTGCCCAGCCACCAGCCGGCCTCGCGCGCGAGATTTTCCGGACTGCCTGTATAGAGGACGTACTGGTCGAACGTCATGCCGTGCGCGAACCGCTCGGCGGTGAGGGCGCGCTTCCCCCGCTCCACGCGGGGAGCGTACGGTCCGCGTCCGAGAGGGTCAAGGGCGGGGGGATTGCCCGCCTCGCACGGTATTGCCACTCTGGCCATCGCCCGACTCGGCTAGTCGTCTGATTTTGCGAGGTTC
Source organism: Candidatus Methylomirabilota bacterium (assembly GCA_035275385.1). Lineage (GTDB taxonomy): Bacteria > Methylomirabilota > Methylomirabilia > Rokubacteriales > CSP1-6 > AR31. Next base: position 4,796 of record DATEMW010000304.1, read on the forward strand.
TTCACCTCGGGTGCCGTGGCATCGCCCATGCTCACCATCAATTGAGTCGTTCCCCAAACGGCGTCCCACGACTGGAGGAGCCACCCATGAAGAAGGCCCTGCTGATCCTGGCCACGATCACGCTCATGCTGCCGCCGGCCGTCCTGCTCGCTCAGCAGTCGCCGACCCCGGAGGTCAAGAAGACGGCGAAGGCCGACGAGGCGAAGTCGAACACCGGCGCCGGCCAGACCATGAAGGACTCGTGGATCACGACCAAGACCAAGATGGCGCTCACCACCGACGGCCGCACGAAGGCGCGGCGCATCTCGGTCGAAACGCACGGGGGCGTCATCATGCTGCGGGGCAAGGTGTCGAGCGCCGAGGAGCGCGCCGCGGCCGAAGACATCGCGCGCGGTATCTCGGGCGCGACCGGCGTGAGCAGCGCGCTTCAGATCGTGCCGGACGACCTGCGCCAGGCGGTCGACGCGAAGGACGACACGATCGAAACGGCGATCCGCGAACGGCTCCTC
>DATEMW010000305.1:0-4880 GCA_035275385.1 Candidatus Methylomirabilota bacterium
CGGGGCGAGCTCAACGAAGAGGTGATGCGGATCATCGCCGGCAACATCCGCACCGAGAGCGGCACGCTGAAGGACATCCAGGCGATGCTCGCGGTGTGCCGCGCCGGCGACCAGTTCTTCCGCGAGGTGCTGGCGAAATACGGGCGCGAGGCCGTGCTCGAGGCCACGCGGGTCTACATGGAGCAGTCGGAGCGGCGGACACGCGCGGCGCTCACCCGGATCCCGGCCGGTGTCTATCGGGCGGTCGGCCACTTCGACAACGATGGCATCTCGCTCGACCGGCCGGTCCGGGTCGAGATGGCGATCACGGTCGGCAGCGGCGGCATGACGGTCGACTTCACGGGCTCGGACGGGCAGGTGAAGGGGCCGTTCAACTGCGGCGACGCGATCACGATCAGCGCCTGCCGGATGCTGATCAAGTGCCTGACGACGCCGCTCGACCCCGTGGACGAGGGCTGCTTCCGCCCGCTCGAGGTCGTGATTCCGCCGCGCTCGGTGCTGGCCGCGGAGGAGCCTGCGCCGACCGCGCGCTACTACGTTCCCGTGAACCTCCTGCTGGACCTGGGGCTGCGCGCGCTCGCCCCGGCGATGCCCGCCGAGGTACCCGCCGGATCGTATGGTGATCAGATGCCGACGATCGCGTTCGGCACACACCCCCAGACCGGCAAGCTCTTCATCCAGGGCGACCTGAACGCGGGCGGCACGGGCGCCAGGCCGACGTTCGACGGCGAATCGGCGATGATCATCTTCGCCGGCTCGACCGCGCGCAACAACCCGGTGGAGGTCGTCGAGTCGCGCTTGCCGACGATCCGAATCATGCGCTACTCGCTGCGCCGCGACTCCGGCGGCGCCGGCCGTCATCGCGGCGGGCTCGGGATCGTGCGCGACTATCACTTCATGCAGCCGGCCTTCATCACGTTCAGCCTCGAGCGCAAGGCGACGCCGCCCTGGGGGCTCTCGGGCGGCAAGGACGGCGCGGTCAACGGGGTCGAGATCACGTCGCCCGACGGCGCCGTACGCCAGGTGCGCAAGGCCACGCAGCACCCGATCGCCGCGGGCGAGGTCGTTCGGATCCTGACGGGCGGGGGCGGCGGATACGGCCCGCCGTCCGAGCGCGAGGCCGAGGACGTCCGGCGCGACGTTCGTGAGGGCTACGTATCACGCGAGGCCGCGCGCCGCGACTACGGCGTCGACGTGGCCGATGCGCGGGAGGACGGACGATGAGCTTGCTCGGCCGCGCGCTCGGGATCGCCGGCTTCGTTCTGCTGATCGTCGGCGTCGCCGGCGCTCAGGACGAAGGCATCCAGAAGATGGTCGGCCGGTGGCAGGGCAAGGTCGACATGCGCGAGGAGCCCGAGCGCACGCTCGTCATCAAGAGTGTGCGCCAGGAGCGCGGAGTGTGGATCGCGTCGATAGACTATGGCCCGACCGGCAAGAGCGCGAGCGCGCTAGAGGCGCGGATCGAGCGGGAGCGTGGGACGCCGACCATGACGTTCGCGATGTCGACGACGAGCAAGGTCGAGCTCCAGCTGTTCTCGGAGCGCGAGCTGCGCGGCGTGCTCAAGGTGGCTGACGGGACCGGGAGCTGGGTCACCCGCAAGCTGTCCCTGCAGAAGACCGGCGACAAGCCCTGACGCGCGATGACAGGGCCATGGAGGCGCCGATGATCGTCGAATGCATCAGGACCGCGGCGGTCGCGGCGGCCCTCGTGGCGTGCCTGGCGGGATGCGCCAGCGACACCGGGCAGCGAGCTCAGGCGCCGGCGTCGCCATCGACCGCGGCGGGCCCGCGCTTCGAGCAGGGCGGTCCCGACGCCGACGAGTTCGGCGCGCGCGAGGGCTATCCGATCGGCAATCGCGATACGTTCTTCCGCATCCCCTTCCTGGTCGGCTCGCAGAGCCACCAGGACGAGATCTTTCCGAGCCGATCGGTCCGTCGGGCCGCGACCCCATCGCCGCTCGGGCGCGCCGCGTCGGAGCCGGCGCTGCGCTATGACTTTCAGGGGCGCAGCTTCGCGATCGACGACTACATGGCGCGCAACCCGGCGACCGGGCTTCTGGTCGCTCGCGACGACACGATCCTGGTCGAGCGCTACCAGTACGCGCGGACCGACCGGGATCGGTTCACCTCGTGGTCCATGGCGAAGACCGTGACATCGATGCTGGTCGGGATCGCGATCGGCGAGGGGCGCATCCGGTCGGTGGACGACCCGGCGGCGGCGTACGTCCCGGCGCTCGCCAACACCGAGTACGGACGGACGTCGCTGCGCTACCTGCTCCAGATGTCCTCGGGCGTCCGCTTCGTCGAGGAATACACGGGAACCGATGACGTGTCGAAGCTCGCCGGCGACACCTTCCGCCAGCTCGGACGCGGGGGCGTCGCGTCGGTCACGCCGTACAACGAGCGCGCGGTTGCTGCCGGCACGAAGTTCTCGTACGCATCGGTCGAGACGGAGGTGCTGGGGCTCGTGCTCGCCGCCGCCGTCGGACGCTCCGTCGCCGAGTATCTGCAAGAGAAGATCTGGCGGCCGATCGGCGCCGAGGCCGACGCCACCTGGATCATCGATCGCTCGGGCCAGGAGGTGACGTTTTGCTGCTTCAACGCCGTTCTGCGCGACTACGCGCGGCTCGGCCTCTTGCTCGCGCACGACGGCGCCTGGCGGGGCCGGCAGATCGTGCCGGCCGCCTGGGTGCGCGACGCGACCAGCGTCCGCGCCGATCAGCCGCACCTGCGCCCGCGCACCGCGACACCGTTCTTCGGCTACGGCTACCAGACGTGGATCTTTCCCGAGGACCGGCGGATGTTCGCGTTCCTGGGCGTCCGGGGACAGGCGATCTACGTCGATCCGGCGAGCCGGCTCGTGCTGGTGACCACGGCGGTGCGCAAGCTGCCGCGCGATCCCGGAGGCGCCGAGACGGTCGCCCTCTGGCGCGCGGTCACGCGCGATCTCGCTCGCTGATCCGGATGCGAGCCGACTACCGCGCCGAGGTGATCGGCAGCCTGCTGCGCCCCGCCTACCTGAAAGAGGCGCGTGCGCGTCACGCCGCGGGCACGGTCGGCGACGCCGAGCTCAAGCGGGTCGAGGACCGCGCCGTCGACGAGGCGGTGGGGCTCCAGACGCGCGTCGGCGTGTCGGTGGTCACCGATGGCGAGATGCGGCGCTACGCCTACTTCGGCCATTTCATCGATTCGGTCGAGGGCTTCGACAAGTTCGGCGGCTGGGCGATTCCATTCCGTGACGAGCAGGGCAACGAGCTCCTCTTCAAGCGCGCCGTCGCGGTGTCACGCCTGAAGCGCCGGCGCCACATGTGCGCCGAGGAGTTCACCTATCTCCGGGCGCGCACCGATGGGCCCGCCAAGGCCACCATGATCAGCGCGCTCAACACGACGTCGTACTACGATCCGGACAAATCGGCCGGCGCGTACGCCACGCGCGACGCCTACCTCGCCGACGCGGTCGACATCCTCCGCGGTGAGGTGGACGAGCTGGTGCGCCTGGGCTGCACGTACATCCAGATGGACGCGCCGCCCTACACCTTGCTGCTCGACCCCGCCACGCGCGAGGGCTTTCGCCGCCGGGGCACCGATCCGGAGCGCCTGCTCGATCTCGGCATCGAGATGGACAACGCCGTGCTCGGTCGCCACCCGGGCGTGACGTTCGCGCTGCATCTGTGCCGCGGCAACAATCAGAGCAAGTTCATCGGCAGCGGCGCGTACGATCCGATCGCGGCCAGGATCTTCAGCGCGACCCGCTTTTCGCGCTTTCTTCTCGAGTACGACGACTCGCGATCCGGCGGCTTCGAGCCGCTGCGTCACGTGCCCGACGACCGCACGGTCGTGCTGGGCCTGGTGACGACCAAGCATGCCGTGCTGGAGAGCCCGGCTGAGCTCGAGCGCCGCATCCGGGAGGCGGCGGCCATCCTGCCGCTCGAGCGCCTGGCACTGAGCCCCCAGTGCGGGTTCGCGTCGACCGAGGAAGGCAATCTGCTCACGCCCGCCGAGCAGGAAGCAAAGCTCGCGCTCGTGGTCGCCACCGCTCGGAAGGTGTGGGGCCGGCATTGAGCGCCGCCCCGCGTATACTCGTGGGGCCCATGGTCTCGAGCGCGCCGGCCGGGACGCACATCGCGTGAGCATCCGAGCGATCCGCTGCGGCACGCTGTTCGACGGGGTCGCTGCCGCGCCGATCAGGGACGCCATGGTCATCGTCGACGGCAATCGGATTGCGGCGGCGGGTCCTGCCGACCGCACGCCGGTGCCGCCGGGCGCCGAGCTTCTCGATCTGACGAATCGCTTCGTGATGCCCGGGCTGATCGATTGCCACAGCCACGCTTCGATCGTGCCGGGGCTCGGCGATCAGCTGGGCCAGCTCTGCCGTGGGCCGGTGCCCCAGGCGCTCGCCGCCACCGCCAACTTGAGAACTGACCTTGCCGCGGGCACGACCACGATGCGCATCATGGGCGAGGAGCACTTCCTCGACATCGACATCCGCGACGCGATCCAGGCTGGGGTGATCGTCGGGCCGCGTCTGCTCGTCGCGGGACGCGGCCTCGCCGCCAATAATGGTCACGGTCGGGCGCTGGCCGGCTACGACGGCGTCGACGAGGTCCGGCGCGGCGCGCGCGAAAACCTCCGGCGCGGCGCCGATCACGTGAAGATCTTCGTGACCGGCGGTGTCAGCTCGCCCGGCGCCATGTCGACCTCGAGCGCCTACACGCGCGAGGAGATTCGCGCCGCGGTCCAAGAGGCGGATCGCGCGGGCACCTACGCCGCCGCCCACGCCCACGGCGGCGCCGGCCTGCGCCTGGCGGTCGAGGAGGGCGTGGGCACGATCGAGCACGGGCTCCTGGCCGGCGACGAGGACGTCGCGCTGATGGTCGAGC
>DATEMW010000306.1:0-6747 GCA_035275385.1 Candidatus Methylomirabilota bacterium
ACCCTGCTCTACCTCGACCTCGACCGTCAGGGGTTCTCGTATCCGGTGCTTCCGGTCACGGTGAACTGCTACGGCCGCGACGTCATCCGCTATCAGGGCGGCGGCTCTCAGCACAGCGAAGAGGCGGATCCGCCGGCGCCGGCGCCGCGCCGCTGCTTCGAGCTCGGCCGGCTCACCGCGCGGATCCTGCGCGAGAGCCCGTGGCGTGTCGTGCTGCTGGCCTCGTCGAGCTGGTCGCACGCGTTCCTGACCGCGAAGAACCACTTCCTCTACCCCGATCTCGACGCCGACCGCGTGCTGCTCGAGCACCTGCGCGCAGGCGACTACGACACCTGGCGCGATCTGCCGCTCGAACGGCTCGAAGCCTCCGGCCAGCACGAGGTACTGAACTGGGTGTGCCTGGCCGGGGCGATGGCCGAGCTCGGCGCCAAGATGGAGCTCATCGACTGGGTCGAGACGTGGATCTTCAACGCGCCGAAGTGCCAGGCGATCTTCCGATGAAAGCCGTCTACATCGCCGAGCCCGGAGGTCTGGAGAAGCTCGTCTTCGGCGACCGCCCCGATCCCCAGGCGGGAGCGGGTGAAGTCGTCGTCCGTGTGCGCGCGACCGCGGTGAACCACGCCGACCTGGCGCTGCGCGCCGGACGCTCGGCCACCGGCGGGCTGCCGCGCATCCTCGGCCTGGACATCGCGGGCGAGATCGCCAGCCTCGGGCCCGGCGTGACCGGCTGGGGAGAAGGCGACCGGGTCGTGGTCGAGAATCGCGTGAAGTGCGGGACGTGCACGCCCTGCGTGCTCGGCCGGGATGAGTTCTGCGAGCGGCAGAAGCGGCTGGGCGGCGAGCTCGACGGCGGCCACGCGCAGTACTGCAAGGTCCCGGCGGCCAACCTGCAGCGGATCCCCGATCACATGGGGTTCGAGGAAGCGTCGACGTTCCCGCTGGCCGGCCACACCGCCTGGCACTGTCTGTTCGAGCGCGTCGGTTTGCAGCAGGGCGAAGACATACTGATCCAGGCCGTCGGCAGCGGTGTCGGAAGCTTCGGCCTCTTGATGGCCAAGGGCGTCGGCGCCCGCGCGATCGTGACCGCCGGAAGCGACTGGAAGCTCGCCAAGGCCAAGGAGCTCGGCGCCGACGAGGTCATCAACTACACGACCACGCCGAAGTTCAGCCAGCGCGTGAAGGAGCTGACCGGCGGCCGCGGCGTCGACGTCGTGTTCGACTGTGTCGGCGCGACCGTCTGGGACGAAAGCTGCGCGAGCCTCAAGCCCGGCGGCCGGCTCGTCATCACCGGCACGACGGCGGGGAGCCAGCTCCCGTTCAACCTCGCGGTGCTGCAGAGCCGCCCGCTCACGTTGATGGGCAGCGGTGCGCGCAGCCGCCGGAGCTTCGCGGCGATGATGCATCGCGCGCGCTACGGCGGTCTTCGCGGCGTGGTGGGCCAGACGTTCGATCTCGCCGAGGCCGCGCGCGCCCACGAGGTGATGACCGGGCGCGATTTCTTCGGCAAGCTGGTCTTGCGGGTTCCCTAGCCTGCGGCGCGCTCCCTGGGAGGAGATTCCGACATGAACATGATTCGCCTCTACACCGGCAAAGACGGCCAGACTCACATCGAAGAGCTGGACCCCGCCACGCATCCGGAGCTGACGACGATGCAGGCGACGAAGGGCATCGTCTTTCGCACGACGAAGCCCGGCCATTTCGTCGACTGGCACAATGCGCCGCGCAGGCAGTTCGTGATCACCCTGGCCGGCGAAGTCGAGATCGGTCTCGGTGACGGCACCGTGCATCGCTACGGCGCCGGGCATGTGACCCTGGCCGAAGACCTCACCGGCAAGGGCCACACGACCCGCGTCGTCGGCGACAAGCCCAGATTGTCCGCCACGATCCCGCTGGCCGACTGAAACGCCGACAGACAAGAGGAGGACCCATGGGCCAGATTCTCGGCCTCGGTATCACGCACTACCCCCCTCTTTCGTACAAGGGCAACATGACCAGCCGCATCAAGCTGCTGGTCGCCGACCCGCTGCTGCCGGAGCATCTGCGCACGCCGGTGGGCTGGCATCCGACGATGCGCGAGCAGTGGAGCACCGACGAGGGCCACGCGCACTCCGAAAAGCATCGGAGCGATCTGATCCATCACTTCAGGAAGATCCGCGCTGAGCTCGACGCGTTCGAGCCGGACTTCGTGCTGCTCTTCGGTGACGATCAGTACGAGAACTATCGCGAGGACTGCGTGCCGCCGTTCTCGATCCTCGCCTACGACTCGGTCGACGTGCAGCCGTGGAAGGGCCACCGCGGCGAGAACTGGTGGGACGAGCCCAGGGACAAGACGTTCACGATCACCGGCCACCGCGCGGGCGCCAAGCACCTCGCCTCAGCGCTGCTCGGTGACGGCGTCGACGTCGCCTACGCCTACAAGCCCCTGCACCACCCGCTCGGGCACGCGTTCGTGAACTCCGTCCTCTATCTGGACCTCGATCGCAAGGGCTTCCCCTACCCGGTCGTGCCGTTCACCGTGAACTCGTACGGGCGCTGGCTGATCGGCGCCCACGGCGCGCCGATGACGCCCTCGCAGGCGGCGAAGCTCGCGGGGCAGAGCGAGCTCGATCCGCCCGGCCCGCAGCCGTGGCGCTGCTTCCAGGTGGGCGCGGCGATCGCGCGCGGGCTCGCGGCGAGCCCGTGGCGCGTGGCGGTGATCGCATCGTCGAGCTGGAGCCACTCGTTCCTGGTCGAGAAGAACTCGCTGATGTTCCCGGATGTCGAGTCGGACAAGCGCTATTACGCCGCGCTGCGCGACGCCGACTGGAACGTCTGGCGCACCACCACGATCGCGGAGGCTGAGGACCGCGGCCACCACGAGCTCTTGAACTGGTTCTGTCTCGCGGGCGCCATGGCCGAGCTTCGGCGCAAGCCCGACGAGTCGGTCTTCCTGGAGTCGTGGATCTCGAACTCCAACAAAGTGTTCGCGGTGTTTCGACCGTAACCAGCATCAACAGGAGGCGACGATGATCTACGAAGTTCGCACCTACTCCCTGCGCACCGGAGCCGTGGCCGAGTTCGAGGACCGCTTCGCGAAGAGAAAGCCGCTTCGCGAGAAGCATTCCAAGCTCGGCGCCTTCTGGCACACCGACTTCGGCCCGCTGAACCAGGTCGTGCACGTGTGGCCCTACGAGGACCTGAAGCACCGCACCGAGGTTCGCGACGCGATGGCGAAGGACAAGGAGCTTGGGGCGCTGCCCGGCGGGCGCGATCTGATCGTCGAGCAGCAGGCCGACATCATGATCCCGGCGCCGTTCATGCAGCCGCTCGGCAGCCGCGACTTCGGCGTCGGCAACTTCTATGAGATGCGCATCTACACCTACGCGCCGGGTGACCTGGCCGCGGTGCTCGAGGCGTGGGGCAAGGCCGTGCCGATTCGCGAGAAGCTCTCGCCGCTGGCCGCGTGCTGGACGAGCGAGCTCGGCGGGCTCAACAAGTTCGTGCACGTCTGGCCGTACAAGGATTCCAACGAGCGCACGCGGATTCGCGAGGAGTCGCGCAAGGGCGGTCAGTGGCCGCCGCAGTCCGGTGTCCGCCCGGTTCGGCAGGAGAACAAGATGCTGATCCCGGCGGCGTTCTCGCCCCTGCGGTAACCTCTCACGCCAAGGGCGGCCTCTGGCTCGCGCCAGGGGCCGCCCGGCCAGCTCGTCAGCGCTCCGCTATAAAGGAAAACGAACATGGCATCGCTCAGCCGGCAGCTCGCGCAGTGGGTCGCGGCGCTCCGCTACGAGAACCTTCCCGCCGAGGTGGTCGATCGCGCCAAGGGCGTCACCTTGCAGGGGCTCGCTTCGGTGTTGCTCGGATCGCTGACGCCGGGCGGTCGGCAGGCCGTCGCGCTCATGACCGCGGAGGAAGCCGGCGTGAAGAACGGCGCCACCATCATGGTGGACGGCACGCGCGTGACGAAGGGCGGCGCCGGGTTCGCCAACGCCGAGATGGCGATGGCCGGCGGCAAGTGGGACACCTTCCGCATGCTGACCCACCCGGGCACCAGCATCATTCCCGGCGCCTTCGTCGCCGCGGAGGCGAGCGGAGCATCCGGGCGCGATTTCCTCACGGGCATCGCGGCGGGCTACGAGGTCATGGAGCGGATGGCCGCCGACTTCATCCCCACCGTGATGGCGCGCGGCTTTCACGCCGGGGTCGTGTTCGGCATCTTCGGCCCGGCCGTCGCGGCAGCGAAGATCATGGGGCTCACGGAAGATCAGGTGAACACGACGATCGCGCTCTGCGCGAGCCTGGCCGCCGGCAACCTCGAAGGGGCGCGCAGCGGTGGCCGCCCGCTGCGCGAGGGCGGCGCGGTCCGCAACGCGATGCTGGCAGTGGCACTCGCCAAGCAGGGGCACGCCGGCGGCGAGACCGTGCTCGAGGGCGAGGCCGGCTTCTACCACGCCTACGCCGGCAACAATCAGGGCCGGCTCACCCACAGCTTCGTCGGCGATACCCGCACGAGCCTGGGCAAGATCACGGCGGGGCTCGGGCGCGATTGGATGTTCCTCGAGACGCTCTATCGCATCTACTCGACCGCGGGCTACAACATCGCCCACATCGACGTGACCGCGGCCCTGTGCCGCGAGCACGACATCGCCTACAAGGACGTCGATCGCGTCGAGGCGGTCGTGAACTGGCTCGAGACGCAGTATCCGAGCCCGGCCTTTCCCAGCCGGCGTGAAGATCAGGAGTGGAAGCCCGGCGGTACCGCGTACTACGCCGCCTACGGCGTGGTGAAACGCGGCTTCCCGATCTTGAAGGCGCAGGTCGATCCGGCCGGCGCGGACGATCCGCCCGAGGTGCTCGATCTCATGAAGCGAGTGAAGCTGATTCCCTCGCACGAGATGACGCTCTTCGGCCCGCGGATCACGATCTTCACGAAGGACGGCAAGAGCTACACGAAGCAGGCCACCGGCCGCGAGTTCATCTGGGACTTCGCCGAGGAGGCGCGGCGCATCCGCGAAGTCGCTCCGGGACTGCCGATTCCGGCCGCGCAGTTCGACGAGATCATCGCGACCTGCCGCGATCTCGACAAGCAGCCGCGCGCCGACAAGCTCGTGCAGCTGACCTTGAAAAAGGCCTGAGGAGGACCGCTCGCGATGCCGGGCAAAGTGCGCAGGATCGTGACGGGCGTCAACGCGGCCGGGCGCTCCTTCATTCTCTCGGACACGATGCTTCCGACGGCGTCCGTCGCGCCGGGCGCGCCTGTCCGCACGGGTCTCTGGACGACGACGGGAGCACCGGCGTCGAACGCGGGCGCGCACGATCCCGTGCCAGACGGCGTGATCTTGCACACGCCGCCCGCGCACAAGGGTGGCACGGTCGTTCGCATCACCGACATCGTGCCGGACAAGAACCACGCCTATAACCCCGACGAGCTGCGCCGGCGCAACTGCAAGACCACGCCGGATCGCTCCGCGCGACACCCCGGCTTCCACGCGACCGACACGGTCGACTACGCCGTGTGCCTGGAAGGCGAAGTCTGGGCGGTGCTCGACGAGGGCGAGACGCTGATGCGTCCGGGCGACGTGCTGATCCAGCGCGGCACGTATCATGCCTGGTCGAACCGGACGGATCGAATTGCCCGCATGCTGTTCGTGCTGATCGACGCCGAGCCGCTCGCGAATCACTAGCTTCCGCGTGGCCCAGCCGCGCCGTCAGCGGCGACCGATTGCACGAACACCCTGTGTGAAGCAAAATTAGCGGGGCTCATCGATCGTGACGTCGACCCTCATTCGCCCAACCATCTTGGCGTCCGGCGCCCGCATCGTTTCCGGGCCGGCGGTCGCACCGGCTCGACCGGTGAGCCGGCGCGCCGCGCTGCTCGGCATCGCCGGCGCGCTGCTGCCGTCGGTCGCGTATGGCCAGAAGCCGGGGACGCCGCAGGTCGGATGGCTGTCCGCAGGCTCAGAGCCTGATCCGTTCCTGGAAGCGTTTCGCGGGGGCCTGCGTTCGCTAGGCTACGTCGAGGGCCAGAACGTCGTGCTTCACGTCCGACACGCTCACGGCAATCTCGAGACCCTGCAGGCGGGTGCGGCCGACCTGGCGCGGCTCAAGGTCGCGGTGATCGTCGCCAGTCTCACGGCGGTCCGTGCGGCACGGGCGATCAAGGACATTCCGATCGTGTTCACGATCAGCGGCGATCCGGTCGAGGCCAAGCTCGTCCAGAGCTTGTCGCGCCCGGGCGGCAACCTGACCGGCGCCACGTTCCTCTCGCTCGAGATCGCCGGCAAGCGCGTCGAGCTCCTCAAGGAAGCCTTGCCCCGCCTGCGCTCGCTGGCGGCCCTGTCGAACACGGATCATCCCGGAGAGAAGGCGGAGCTGCGCGCCACCGAGGCGGCAGCGCAGAAGCTCGGGATCAACCTGGTCTACGTGCCCTTCTCGCAGTCTCCATTCGGATCGAGCCCGGCGCTCGACCAGGCCCTGGACGCGGTGCGACGCGCGCGGGCGGACGCGATGGTCGTGTTTCCCGAGGGCGCGACGATGGCCAATCGCGCCGGCCTCGCGAGCTTCGCCGCGGCCCAGCGCATGCCGTCGATGTTCGGCTGGTCGGAATACACGACAGCCGGCGGGCTCATGAGCTACGGCGCCAGCCAGCGCGACGCCCACGCGCGGATGGCCGGCTACGTCGACAAGATCCTCAAGGGCGCCGAGCCCGGCGAGCTGCCCGTCGAGCAGCCGACGCGATTCGAGCTGGTCGTGAACTTGAAAACCGCC
>DATEMW010000307.1:0-5100 GCA_035275385.1 Candidatus Methylomirabilota bacterium
CCCGGATAGAGGATCGCGTCGCCGGCCGGCAGCTTGACCGAGTGGGCGCCGTAGGTGTCCTCGACCACGAGCTCACCGCCGTCGTAGTCCTCGGGCCGGGTCAGGAAAAGCGTCATCGACAGGTCGGTGCGGATCCTGAGCGGTGTGCCGGTGACCTGCCGGACCGCGTTGTCCACGTGCGCGCCGAAGTTCATCCCGGGCTCGTAGCGGTTGAACAGGGGCGGGAACACGCGCTGCGGGAGCGCCGCCGACACGAACAGACGGTTGCGCTCGAGAGCGAGCACGATCATCTCGCCCATCTCGCGCGCCTCGGGCGTGCCCTCGGCGATCTGGAGGTTGTGCTTGGCCTTCGCCGACTGGTGGCCGGCGGTCACGCGCCCGTCGACCCATTTCGCGCGCTCCATCAGCTCGTGGCAGCGCGCGACCTGGGCCTCGGTCAGGACTTGCGGCAAATGCAGCAGCATGTCAGAAGCTCCACGTCGCGGTGAGCAGGTAGGTGCGCGCCGTCCCGGGAATGTTGTGGTTGGGATGGACGGCGTCGGTGTACCGCTCGTCCGAGACGCTGATGATGTTCCCGCGAAGCTCGAGCGACTTGATCGGCCGGTACGCCGCGGTGAGGTCGCCCCGCACGTACCAGGGCACCTTGTTCGTGTTGATGTTGTTCGCGTATCGACTGCTGGAATAGAACGCGCCGCCGCCCACCTGCCACTGCGGGGTGATGTCCCACGTGGTCCACAGGGTCGCGGTGTGCTTGGCCACGTTCGGGATGCGCTTGCCCTCGACCGCGATCCCAGACGCCACGTCCTTGGACTCGATCACCTCGCTGTCGAGGAATGTATAGCCCGTGAAGATGTTCCAGCTCGGCAGGATCGTCCCGACGGCCGACACCTCGACGCCGCGCACGCGCTGCTCCCCCTCGTTGATCTGGACACCGAGCAGCGGATCGGTCGTCCGCGCGTTGGTCTTGTCGATCTGGAAGACGGCGGTGGCGAGTGCGAGCCGGTTCCCGAAGAGATCCCACTTGGCGCCGATCTCGTAGCTCGTGTTCTTCTCCGGCTCGGCCTGGACGGTGTTGATCGCGAGGGCCAGTCCCTCGGCCGAGGGGTTGTACGAGGTGCCGTAGGAGAAGTAGTAGGTCTGCTGCGGCGTCGGCTGGAAGATGAGGGCCGCCCGGGGACCGAACTCGTTGTTGATCTGCGAGAACTGCTGGCGCAGGAACTTGTTCTCGAAGTCCGTGTCGAAGTGATCGAACCTGAGCCCGCCCATGATCTTCAGCCACGAGGTGATCTGGATCTCGTCGACGAAGTACACCCCGAAGCTGAACGCCTCGGTCCGGCCGCGGAAGTTCGTGGTCCGGGCCATGTTGGTCGGTCGCAGAGGGTCGGGGAAGATCAGGTTCGTCGTCGGGATGTTGTTGAACGCCCAGCGCGTGACGTCCTCGATCTCGTACGCGAACTCGAGGCCGGCGACGAGCGTGTGCTTGAGCCCCCAGGTGTCGAACCGGAAGGTGAAGTCGGTCTGCTCGGTGAAGTTGTAGTCCCGCTGGTCCCGCTCGGTGTGCCCACGCGTGACCGTGATCAAGGAGAGGTCGGTGCCCGGAGACGCGGTGATGGCGGCCGGCGGCGACACGGCGGCCTCGCGGTGGTAGTACGCGACGCGCAGCGCGTTGCGCATCTTGACCGCGTCGTTGAACGCGTGGTCGAGGCGCAGGGTCAAGATGAAGACGTCGTCGCGCTCGAAGTCCTGGTTGGCCAGCCCGTAGTTGTTGGCGCGCGGCACGTCCGGGGGCTTGCCGAACACGTAGGGATAGCCGTAGTCCGGCGTGCCTTCGTCGTGCGTGTAGTAGAAGTACGCCGAGAACTGCGTGGGTGTGCCGAGCCCGACGATGTAGGACGGCGCGATGCCGAACCGCGACAGCCAGATCTCGTCGCGGTCGACGACGTCGTTGTAGTAGCCGAGGAGGTTCAGCCGGAGCGCCGACGTGTCGCCGAGGGGCTGATTGATGTCGGCGGTGCCGCGCACGGTGGGCCCGTACCCGCTGGTCAGGCTGAGCGTGCGGCTGGGCGTGAGGCTCGGCGACTTGCTGACTTGATTGATCGCGCCGCCCGTGGAGCCTCGCCCGAAGATGACGGCCGACGGGCCCTTGAGCACTTCGACCGATTCGAGGTTGAACGTGTCGCGCGAGTACATGCCGAAGTCGCGGATCCCGTCGACGAAGATGTCGTTGCGCGCCGAGAACCCGCGCAGGGTGAGGTTATCGCCCTGGGCGCCGCCGCCCTCGCCCGCCGCGATGCTGACACCGCTGACGTTCCGCAGGGCGTCGCGCAGGCTGAAGGCCGCCTGCTCGCGCATGACCTCGAGCGGCACGATCGTGATGGACTGCGGCGTGTCCTGCACCGAATCGGGAAGCTTCGGGTTCGACGACTCGTCGACCTTGTAGCCGTTCTGCCGCTGGCCTTTGACGTCGACGCCCGGCATCTTGACGTCGTCCTTGTCGGTGGCCTGGGCATAGACCGGCGCCGATGACGCGACCAGCAGACCGACCCCGAGTGTGGGCACGACCAGCCGGCGGAGGATTCCTTTTCTGGTGGACGAGCGTTCAACAGAACGACGAAGTCGACGCATGCCAAGCCTCCGAGACGCGTGATGGACTAGGGCTGGCTGGCACGGGTCGACCCCGATACTTGCTGGCGATTGTCCGAGGTTGAACGCGGCACGCGGACGGGGGCCGACGCTCCCATCCAGCCGCGGAAACGGCGCCACGCGAGCGCGACGCCCGTATAGACGAGAAACACTCCACCGGTCGACGCGAGACCGGCCACCGCCTGGCCGACGAGGCCCGCGGCCTCGCCGGTGTGAAGCGGCCGCACCCAGCTGCGCAGGCGACGGCCAAGATTCTGCGCGGCGAACGGCTCCCAGCTCACGACGGCGGCGGTCGAAGCATCGAGGGTCAGCTGCGAGCGCGGCGCCGGATGCCACGCCGGCGGCTCCTGGATGATCGCGACGATCGGCGCGCCGGGCCGCTGCGGCAGCCGCATCGTGATCGCGACCCAGCCCGGCACCTGCTGCTCGGCCCGCGCCATGATCGCGGCGAGATTCGTTCGGCGCGTCTCGCCAGACGCCGTCGCGTCGGCGCCCTGGCTGCGCTGCCGGCCCCCACCCTGCGCCATCGGGCCCTGACCGCCGGTCGGCGGAGGCGGCGGCACGTTGCCGGTGAGCCGGTAGAGCAGATCGTTCGCCCACTGGTAGGACATGACCGCGCCGGTAAGCGTGATCACGATCAGCACCGGCGCGCACCAGATGCCGATCGAGTTGTGCCAGTTGAAATCACGCGCGCGGCCGCGCAGGGAGAAGCTCGGCACCGTCACCGCTCGGAGCACGCCGCGGCCCGAGACGCGCGGCCACCACAGGAACATGCCGCTGACCGCCATGCCGAGGAACGCGAGATTGCCCGCGCCGGTGAACGGCTTGCCGATCTCGCGCGAGCCGAGCCAGCGATGCCAGTCCTCGATCACATAGAGCGCGTTGCCGAGCCGCGAGCCGCTGCCGAGCGGCGCGCCCGTATACGGATCGACGTAGAGCGCGCTCTCGCGACCGAACGCGACGCGCACGCTCGACCGGGGCTCGGCGCGCACCGTCACTGTCGTGGGCCGCCCCTCCGGGCTCGCCCGGCGCGCGCCGGCGACGATCGCGCCGAGGTCGAGACGCGCGGCTCCGGGCGCTGGAGCCGGGACCGTACGCAGATCGCGCTCCGCCCACTCGACCATCTGCGGCGCAAAGGTGAGCAGCACGCCCGTGGCAGCCATCACCAGAATCACCGCGCCGGCCGTCGTCCCGGTGGCCAGATGAAGCCAGAACACCACGGTGCGAGCTTTCACCTGGTGTAGCCCGGTCCAGTCCCCGGGATGCGCTCGACCGGCGCGCGGTCCGGTGTCGTCGTCGACTTCGGCGCGCCCTTGATCCGCGCGATCTCCTTCTGCGCCTGCTCCTTGGTATCGGTGTGCTGGGCGGCGTGCTCGAATGCGTCGAGCGCGCCCGTCGAATCGTTGAGCCGCGCGCGGACCACGCCGAGGTTGAACCAGGTCCGGCCGTCGTCCCTGAGCGCCACGGCCTGCGTGAAGGCCTTCTCGCTGGCCTTGAGGTCGCCGGTCTCGTAGTTGAGGCGCGCGATCGTCGACCACACCTCGGGCCGCTTGCTGCCGTGCTCGGCGAGCACGCCGAGATGCTGCAGCGCCTGGGGCCGGCGTCCTTCCTTGACGAGCAGGAACGCCAGGCTCGCGCGCACCTCGTCCGAGTCGCGCAGCGCGAGCGCCTTGTCCCACGCGCGCGCGGCGTCGTCGGCGCGGCCGAGATGGTCGTACGACGTGCCCAGGTCGCGCGCGCCCGCGAACGAGTCCGGATAGAGCTCGACGACCTTCTCGAGCGCGGCGGCCGCCTCGGCCCAGCGCCCTTGAGCCGCCTGCGCCTGTCCGTTCAGGTAGTGCGCGAGCACGTGATTCGGAAGGCGCGCCGCGGCCTGGCCGGCGAGATCGGCCGCCTGCGCGTAGTTCTTCTTGTCCATCGCCTCGACCGCCTGGCGGTAGAGGGCGAACGCCGGATCGTCCCACAGGGTCTGGGCGCCGGCCGGCTCGACGCCGCCGGTCGCGCTCGCGATCGCGCAGAACGCGAGACCGACCGCGGTCCAGTGGCTCCCGCGACGCCGGGGTCGCGAGTCGTCTACTCGCTGTGGAGCTCGAAGCGTACCGGCAACGTGACCCATACGGCCACGGCCTCCTTTCCACGCCGCGCGGGCTCGAAGCGCCACGTCCTCACCGCTTCGATCGCGGAGCGGTCGAGATCGACATGTCCGGCCGAGCGCGAGACGGCGATCTGGCCGACGTGGCCGTTCGCGAGCACGATGAAGCGCAAGGTCGTGATGCCCTCGACGCCCTGTCGCCGCGCCGACTCCGGATAGCGCGGCGTCGTCTGATAGCCTCCGATCGGCCGCGCGAACTCGGTGAGCCCGGACGCGCTCCCGGTCGCCGCGATCGTCTGACCGGTTCCGGTGCCGCCGCGCCCGCCGCTCGAGCCCGTGCCGGCGACCGGCAGGTCGCCCGTGGC
>DATEMW010000308.1:0-2262 GCA_035275385.1 Candidatus Methylomirabilota bacterium
CGGAACACCCAGCGCCCCGCGATACGTGACGACGGCCGGCACGTCGGCCGCCAGCGTGTCCAACAGCACGATCTTGCCCCATCCCCAGCGTCCCGCCTGGGTGAACTCGGCCTGAGCCAGGCTCACGCGCCGGGTCATCACGCCGTAGCCGCTCCAGACTCCGGTCCAGCGGCCGGCGATGTCGGGAATCGCCGGCTCGTCGGGGATCAGGCGATCCCGGCCCACCGCTTCGGGCGCTTCAAGCGGGAGGCTCAGCACGACGCGTGAGGCCAGGGGCCGCGGCCGCTCGATGGCCGCCGCGCCCGTGGAGAGCGTCGACCACACAGGCGCCTCGACCCCCGTCGTGCACGCCGCCGTCATGGCGAGCGCGCTCGCGAGCAGCAGGAGCCGAAGATTCGGGCGGCCCATCGCCTGTCTGTCCTCTAGCGTCGTGCGGCTGCAAGGCAGGCACCAGTCGCGAGAGCGCCAAAGAATTGCGAAGTTGACCGCGCGAGGCCGCGCAGAATGACAAGCGCTTGCCAGCGCGGTGACATTGATTAGACGCGGGTACACTGAGCGGGATGACGCGATCGCTCGGCCGCGCACTGACACAAGATCTGGTCGAGCGCTTCTCTCAGCGCGACCTGGCCCGGCGTCTCGGGGTCGGGCTGCCGTTCGTCACCGTCGACCCCGACGGGCAGCCGCACCCGATGCTCCTGTCCTATCTCGAGCTCAAGGCCTACGATTCGAGGACCGTCGGCCTCGTGATCGGCGCGCGCACCCGCAGCGCGCGCAATCTCCAGGAGCGAGGCACCGGCACCCTGCTGGCGATCGAGCCGGACATGACTGTCTACGTGAAGCTCTCGATCGTCGACGGTCCCCTGCCCGTCGCGGACTCAGGGGAATACGGGCTCGGCTACTTCCTGCTGGAAGTCGAGGAGGTGCTCGAGGACGCCGCAGCCGACTGGGAAGGCGGCATGCGGATCACGAGCGGGGTGCGCTATGCGCCGCCGCCGACGCTCGACGAGCCGTGGGCGCGCGCCACGCTCGCCGCGCTGGCCGAGCCCCGCGCCCGCGCCTGACTACTTCGACGGCTCTTTGGGAGGCTCGGTCCCCGGGCGCGCCGGCCGCCGCGGCGTCTCGGCCGCCTGGGTCTCACGCTCCTGGTAGAGGCCGATCGTCACTTCGAGCTCGGTCTCCTGCCCCTCGCGCAGCAGCACGACGCGCACCTTCTTGCCGACCGGCGTGGAGGAGACGACGCGCTGAAGGTCGCGCGGCGTCTCGAGCCTCGTCCCGTCGATGCCCATGATCACGTCGTCGGCGCGCACGCCGCCCTTGTCAGCGGGCTCGCCCGGCATCACGCTGCGGACCAGCACGCCCTTGGGCTCGCGGAGCTTGAGTCGGGGAACGTCGTCCTCGGTCACCTCGGCGATGGCGACGCCGAGCCAGCCCCAATCCACACGGCCCTTCGAGGCCAGCTGCGGCAGGAGCATCTTGACAAGGTTCGACGGGATCGCGAAGCCGATCGAGCCGTTGCGCGCCGCCATGCTGTTGACCCCGATCACCTCGCCCGAGATATTGACGAGCGGCCCGCCTGAATTGCCGGGATTGATCGCGGCGTCGGTCTGGATGAAATCGAATCCCGGGGCGGCGACCGTCAGCGGCGCGCCCTTTCGGCTCACGATCCCGAACGAGACGCTCTGCTCGAGCCCGAACGGGTTGCCCAGCGCCAGCACCAGCTCGCCCACGCGCAGGCGGTTGGAGTCGCCGAGCGGGAGTACCGTCAGGCGGCCGGCGCCCTCGATTTTCAGCAGCGCGAGGTCGACGCGGTTATCCCGGCCGACGATCGTGGCCGGAAACCGCCGCCCGTCGGCCAGCCGCACCTGGACCGATCCGGCGCTCTCGATGACGTGCGCATTGGTCACGATGAGCCCGCTGGGGTCGATGACGAAGCCCGACCCGGTGCTCCGGCGTGGCTCGCCGGGCTCTTCACGCGAGGGCTCCTCCTTGGCGGTCGCCGAGCGCTGCACTCGCACGTAGACGAGCCCGGGCTGCAGGCGCGCCGCCAGCTCGGCGAGCAAATCGTTGAGCTTGACCAGCTCGGGCGCGACGGCGACGTCGGTGCTTTCTTTGAAGGGCTTTGGGCCGGCCGCGGTCGAGGGACCGGAGCAGGCGCTCGCGAATGCGATGACGGCCACCAGGGCGAGCGACAACCATTGACGCGAAACGGACATCAGGTTTCCCCCCCGCAGCAGTATACAGAACTCACCGGATCGAGGGTGG
>DATEMW010000309.1:0-4544 GCA_035275385.1 Candidatus Methylomirabilota bacterium
CCTGCTCGTCCGCCAGCTCGATGACTCGGATACCGGTGAGAGGACCTCGACGGGGCTGGGTTTCCATGGTGGCCCGACTATATCCTGTTCGGCATCCTGTTCGGTGGGGAGGCTGAATGCGCAACGAGTCGAACGCCCGCGCGCACCTGAGCGTCGCCGAGGCCCGCGCGCTCTCCGAGGCGGCCATGCGCGGCGCCGGCTACGAGCCGGAAGAAGCGCGCATCCTGGCCGATCACGTGATCGACGCCGCGCTCTGCGGCTACGAATATTCCGGCTTGCCGAAGCTCTTGAACGTCGCCGAGCACCCGCGCTTCAAAGCGCCGCGCCACCCGATGCGCGCGCTGCGCGAAACCAGCGTGTCGGCGCACTTCGACGGCGGCAACCAGAGCGGCATGATCGGGATGTACTACGCGACCAAGGCCGTGATCGAGCGCGCCGAGCGGCACGGCTTCGCGCTGGTCGCCGTGCACAACATCTGGATGAGCGGCCGCAGCGCCTACTACGTCGAGATGGCGGCGCGCGCCGGCCTGATCGGCATCCACACCGTCGCCGCGCCGGCCATGGTGGCCCCGCCCGGCGGCGCCAAGCCCGCGCTCGGGACCAATCCGATCGCCTTCGGCTTTCCCATGGAGGGCGATCCGCTCGTGATCGATCTCGGCACCTCGGCCTTCATGGGCACCGATCTGCAGTTCCGTCAGCGCCTCGGCATTCCCCTGCCGGACGGCGTGGCGATCGACGAGCACGGACGCCCCACGACGGACGCCGGCGCCGCGCGGCGCGGCGCGATCCTCCCGTTCGGCGGCTACAAGGGCTTCGCGCTGGCGCTCGCGACGCATGCGCTCGGTGTGCTCTGCGGCTGGGACGGCGATCACGAGAAGGCGGGATACCTCTTCATCGCGTTCAAGCCCGACCTGTTCGTACCGCTCGAAGAGTACCGGCGCTCTCTGGCCGCGGAGATCGCCGCGATCAAGGCGACGCCGCGCCAGGAAGGCGTCGCCGAGATCCGCATCCCCGGCGAGCGCGCCTATCGCGAGCGCGCGCGCCTCACCCGCGAGGGCATCGAGATCGACCGCCGCATCTACGACGCGCTGAGTGCGCTGGCGACGGGCAAGCGCGCGTGACGCCAACGTCGCCGGTTTAGAGGGTGAAGCGCGCGAACGCTCCGGCGAAGCCGGACCGCCCCCGCGAGTGGGGGGTATGGGGGGCCATTTCGGGGCCCCCCATCACAACCTATGCTTCGGATGCGGCTCCGCGGTCCAGCGCGCCGGCGGCACCAGGTCGTTCTCCCGGAAGCGCGTCCACCGGAACGGCGTGAGGTCATAGTCTCGCGCGCGGCCGTGCAGGATCACGTCGGAGATGATGTCGCCCATCATCGGCGAGTGCTTGAAGCCGTGGCCGCTCCAGCCGAAGTCGGCGAAGAGGCCGGCGTATTCGGGGATCGCGCCCAGCACGGGATGATGGTCGGGCGTCGCGTCGTAGAGCCCGGAGTAGCCGCCCATGGCGAGCCCGTGCTCCATCACCGGGAAGCGATGCGCGATGAGCTCGGCGTTCTTCACGATCTGATCCGGGTCGGCGCCCTCGTTGTACGAGTCGGGGTCGACGATCTCGTCGTAGGCGAGCTTGCCGTGGATCGTGAGATCGCCGTGCTCGGGACGCATGTACGTCATCTGCACGCTGTCGGCGACGGCCGGATGTACGCCGAAGCCTGAAGGCCGCCGGAAGAAGCACATCTGATGACGCTCGGGTTTGATGGACACCTCGATGCCGAGCGGCCGCAATAGCCGGTCGGCCCACAGCCCCGCGCAGTTCACGACGACCGGCGCGTCGACGTCCACGCCCTCCGATCGCACGCCCACCACCTTGTTGCCGTCAATGCGGATCGCGTCGACGGCGCGGTATTGCACGATCGTCGCGCCGAGCTCGCGCGCCCGGTTGGCCAGCGCGTTCGCCGTGGACGACGGATCGGCGTAGCCGGATTCCGACTCGTACGAGGCGAGCGCAACGTCGTCGACGTTGAGCGCCGGCACGAGCGCCTTCACCTCGGCCGGCGAGATCAGCGCAACCCGGGCGCCAACCTTCTGCGCCTGCGTCGCGTTGTGCCGAAGGTACGGCGCCTTGTCCGGCCCCGCGAGCGCCAGCAAGCCCACCTGCTGGTAGCCAGGATCGCCCTCGCCTCCGACCGCGTCCTTCCAGTGGCGGAACATCTCGGCCGCTGCACTCGCGGTGCGCGTGAAGAAGTCCATCGCGTAGAAGCGGCGCACGAGCGCGGTCGAGCGGCCCGTAGGGCCGGACGCGATGAATTTCTTCTCGATCAACAGCACGCGGCCAGCCTTCTTGCGTGCGAGGTGAAACGCGAGGCTCGCGCCGTGGACGCCGCCGCCGATGATCACGAAGTCCGCCGTCCGGGGAAGATCGGCGCTCATTACCGCAGGCGGATGCCTCCCTCACGGACCGCGGCGGCCACGCGGCGCCAGTAGTCGTGCTCGGGGGTATCGGGGGCATGGGCCTCGGCGTTCGCCAGCGCGGTTCGCCACGCCGGATCCTGGCCGAGCTGCGAGATCAGCATCGTCGCCATGACCTGAGCCATGTCGTGCGGAGCCGCCGGCCGCGCCCGCTCGACCTGTCGCGGTGAGTCGGTGGCCCGCGCCGGCGTCAGCGAGAGCGGCTGTGCCGCCGGCGCCGTCGTCACGGCACCGGGAGCTGGTGTGGCCTGTGGCGGCTCGGGTGCGGCTGGGCGGGGCTTCGCGGTGCTGTCGTGATTCGCAAAGCTCTCGCGCCAGGCGATGAACAGCTTCTGCCAGCCCGGGCTCGTGACGACGATGCCGGCGATGACGGCAAGCCCGCCGGCGATGATGGCGACCGCAGCCGCGATTTGACCGCGTCTCGCGCGGGCGCGCGGCTCACCGGGATGGTCCTCCACCACAAGGCTGGGCATGCGGCGCCTCCCGCGCGTCGGCCGGTCTCCGGAGTGAAGAGAGGGCCAACTTTAACGCTGTGCGGTAAGGCCCGCAAGCGTCGTCAGCGCTTCTGCGATCTGGGAGCGGCCGACCACGCCGCGCGGATTTGCTGACGGCTCACGCCGATGTCGCGCCCGGGAAGTAGCACGCGACACTCCGCGGCCTTGATCATGGCGTCCGAGATCTTCGGCGAGACGACGTAGGTCGCGACGATCTTGTCGGCCACCTGGCTCGACCGCGTCAGCATCAACGTGCGACGGTTGCCGTCGCAGGTGACGTCGGCGCTCGGATAGACCGGTCCACCGCGGTCGGTGATCTGCAGATAGCGCTGGCTTCCAGGAGCCTCGACACCCAGGACGACACGCGGACCGCCGGCGGCGAACGCACCGGACGAGACGACCGAAGCGCTGAACAGAGCGAGGAGCGCGACGAGGGATTTCATGGCGAGCTCCAGAGGCTTGCCGATAGACAGACTATCGTTCTTTCCAATCTAGCCGATGCCGGCCGGCCGCGGTCAGCTTTCTCGGGCGTCCCCTGAGGGTCCGAAAGTCGCGCCGACATGTGACGGATTCACGATGCCCAATGGACCAACGTCCTATGGCCGGAGCCAGCCCTTAGTCGTACTGTCGCCTCGCCGACCCGATCGGCCAGGAGGCGTCAATGCGGTCAGCCATTCGCTCTGTCGCGCTGCTCGTTCCGGTGGTTGCGCTCCTTTTCGTCGGCGCCTGCGCCAAGCGCCCCGATATGAGAGTCACCGCCGCCCCGGCTCCTGCTCCTGCCCCCGCGCCGGCGCCGCAAGCTGCACCCGCACCGCCGCCGCCCGTGGCGGCCGCTCCCGCGCCGGCGGCTCCGGCGCCGCCTCCGGTGGTGGCCGCGGCTCCCGCACCGCCGCCGGCCATGCCCAAGGACTTCGAGGCGAACCCGGCGCTGCGTCCTATCCACTTCGACTTCGACAAGTCGAGCGTCCGGACGGGCGAAGACGAGAAGATCCTCGAGACGAACGCGAACTGGCTGAAAGACAACCGGAACCAGGCCCTGCTCATCGAGGGGCACTGCGACGACCGCGGAACTCCCGAGTACAACCTCGCCCTCGGCGAGCGGCGCGCAACGAGCACGAAGGATTTCCTCGTGGCGCGCGGTGTGGCGGCTGATCGCATCACGATCGTGTCCTACGGCGAAGAGCGGCCGCTCTGTAACGCCAAGAACGAGGCGTGCTGGGCCCAGAATCGCCGCGCGATGTTCCTGACCAAGGAAGCTCGCTAGCAGCGTTCGGTCGTTGACGCAGTCCGGCGACCGGCCTGGGTGCTGTGATGCACCTCAGGCCGGCACGCTGCGACAGCCTCGTCCCATCCTGCAGCAGTCCTGTCTATTGACCGGCCCGCACGAGTGCGCGACCTTGCCGACAGGCTGACGCTATCGCGCGTCGAATCTCGTCGCGGAGGGAATCACGATGGCCGTCAAAGGTAGTCGCCTGGTCCAGCTCGGCCGCCAGCACATCGGCGAATCGTACGTGCTCGGCTCACTCGCCCCCAAGAACAACCCCCGCTGGAAGGGGCCGTGGGACTGCGCCGAGTTCGCGTCGTGGCT
>DATEMW010000310.1:0-8039 GCA_035275385.1 Candidatus Methylomirabilota bacterium
CGACGCGCTGCTGCTGGCCGCCCGAGAGCTCGCTGGGCAGCCGCTCGGCGAGCTCTGCCAGCCCCACGCCGGCGAGCGCCTCGCGCGCGGCCTCGTCCGCCTGGCGTCGCGAGTGGCCTGTGGCGCGGGGACCGAACGCGACGTTGTCGAGCACCGACATGTGCGGGAAGAGCGCGTAGCTCTGGAAGACCATGCTCACGCTGCGGTCGGTCGCGCCGAGCTCGGTCACGTCGTCGTCGCCGATGAAGATTCGCCCGGACGTGACGGTCTCGAGCCCGGCGATCAGGCGCAAGGTGGTCGTCTTGCCGCAGCCCGACGGGCCGAGCAAGGTGACGAGGCTCCCGGCCGCGATCGTGAAGCTCACGTCGCGCACCGCCGTGACCGCGCCGTACTGCTTGGTCACGCGGGAGAGCTCGATCCGGGCCGCGCGCCGGCCGCTCATGCGGACGCCACCTCGGTCGGCAGCACGACGGCCGCCGGCGCCGTGCGGCGCAGGCGGCGCTCGCCGACCAGGAGCTGGATGAGCCCGATCGCGCCCAGCATCAGCACGATCAAGACCGAGCTGTAGGCGATCGCGACGCCGTAGTCGCCGTTGAGCACGCGATGGATGATATAGGTCGTCGCCATGTCGTAGTCGGCCGACACCAGGAAGATCACCGCGCTGACCGTCGTCATCGCGCGCACGAAGCTGTAGATCAGCGCCGCCACCACGGCCGGCCGCAGGAGCGGGAGGATCACCCGCCGCAACGTCACGAAGCTCCGGCCGCCCAGGGTGCGCGAGGCCTCGTCGAGGCTCGCGTCGATCTGGCTCATCGCCGCCATGCCCGCGCGCAGCCCGACCGGCATGTTCCTGAACACGAAGCAGACCACCAGGATCGCTGCGGTGCCGGTCAGCTCGACCGGCGGCACGTTGAACGCGAGGATGTAGCTGACGCCGATCACGGTGCCGGGGATCGCGAAGCTCAGCATCGTCGCGAACTCGAACGCCGCGCGGCCGACGAAGCGCTGCCGCACCAGAAGGTAGGCGGTCAGGATCCCGAGCGCGGCCGTCAGCGGCGCCGCGATCGACGCGAGCTCGAGCGTGGTCCAGAACGAGCGCCACGCCGAGCCCGACCAGATGACGCCACCGGCGCCCCGCTCGATCGAGAACGCCTTGGCGTAGTGGCGGAGGGTCGGCGTGTAGTCGCGCCCCCACGTCTCGACGAAGCCGCCGGCGAGCGCCATCGCGTAGATCGTCAAGGTGAGCATGGCCCACGGCAGCGAGACGGCGAACGCCAGTCGCCGGACGCGCGGTGGCAGCGGCGCCGGCCGCCCGCCGTCCCCCTTGCCCGAGATCGCGGTGTAGACCTTCCGGCCGAGGATCCGCCGCTGGACGAAGAAGGCGCCGAGCGCCAGCGCCAGCAGGAGCAAGCCGAGCGCCGCCGCCCGCCCCTGATCGAGCTGGGCGCCGACGATCGAGAAGAACACCTCGGTCGACAGCACGCCGAAGCTTCCGCCCAGCACGATCGGATTGCCGAAGTCGGCGATGCTCTCGATGAAGCCCACGAGAAACGCGTTGGCGAGGCCGGGGCGCATCAGCGGCAGCGACACGCGGCTGAACGTCCGCCACCGGTCGGCTCGGAGCGTCTGCGACGCTTCCTCGAGCGACGGGCTCACGCCCTCGACGACGCCGATCAGCACGAGGAAGGCGACCGGCGTGAACGCGAACGTCTGCGCGAGCCACACGCCCGGCAGCCCGTAGATCCAGCGCGACGTCGGCACCGCGAACGCCCACTCGAGCAGCTGGTTGACGAGGCCGGAGCGGCCGAAGAGCAAGATGAGGCCGAGACCGATCACGAACGGCGGCGTGATGATCGGCAGCACGGTCAGGACGCGCAAGAGCCGCTTGGCCCTGAAGCCGGTCCGCGTCACGACCAGCGCGAACGCAAGCCCGAGCGTCGTGGTCGTGGTCGCGGTCAGCACGGCGAGCAGGAGCGTGTTCCAGCCGACACCGCAGCTTCGTCCCAGGCCGGTCAGGCAGTCGAGACGCCAGATCTTGGCCGCGAACAGACGGTCGGCGAGGGCCCGGCCCGAGAGCGCGCCGTCGCTTGCCTGGACCGCGCTCAGCAAGATGCGCGCGACCGGGTAGAACGTGAAGAGCCCGACGAGCGCGACGACGGCAACGACCGCGCCGGCGACGAAGATATCGCCCTTGAAGAAGCCGCGCGCCGCGAGCCCCGTCGCGAACAGCATGAGAAGACTCGTCGCGACGACCGCGGCGCCGGGCCCCAGCCCGGGCTGGCCGCCGACCGCGAACGCTTGCGCGACGATATAGATGAAGCCGCCGGCGCCCAGCACGATCAGCCGGAACCCCAGCGTGCCGCCGCCGAGGCGCGACGGCAGATTGCGCAGCGCGAGCGCGGCGAGGAGTGCAAGCCCCGGTACGAGGATCTGCAGCTTCCCGGGTCCGGCGCCGTCCGACGCCGCGTACCAGGGCAAGAGGACGAGGCCGGCGCCGCCGACGACGCTCCAGACGATCACCGAGCGGCGAAGAGCGTCCCGCACGGCGCGCGCGCCTACCTGGACTGGCTGTTGACTTCCCGCTCCCACCGCTCGAGCAGACGCTTGCGCTCGGCGCTCGCGCCGTACTTCGCGAAGTCGTAGTTGATCAGCTTGATGTCGGCGAACCGCGGCGCCTCACGCGGCAGCTGCGCCTCGCGGTTGGAGGGCACCTGGAACTGCTTGGAGTCGGCGCCGAGCTTCTGCGCCGGCGCCGTCAGCGCCCAGTCGACGAACTTCCTGGCGCCGTCGAGGTTGCGCGCGCCCTTGATGATGCTGAGCGAGCCGACCTCGTAGCCCGTACCCTCGCACGGCGCCTGGATCTTCACCGGGAAGCCCGCCAGCGCCTCGGTGACGCCGTCGTGCATGAAGCTGATGCTCACCGACGTCTCGCCGCGCGCCACGGCCTTGATCGGGCCCACGCCCGAGCGCGTGTACTGGTTGACGTTCCGGTGAAGCTGGCGCAAATAGCGGAACGCCTCCTCCTCGCCGAAGAGCTGCACGATCGTGGCGACCGCCGTGTAGGCGGTACCCGACGAGTTCGGGTTGGCGATCTGGATCTCGTCCTTGTAGTCCGGCTTGACCAGATCTTTCCAGCACAGGGGCGCCGCCAGCTTCTTCTTCTGGAGGAGCTCAGGGTTGTACCCGAAGCCGAGCGCGCCGGCGTAGATGCCGACCGTCTTCCCGCCCGACTGCTCGGCCTGCCGGCGCGCCCAGTCGTGCAGCTTGTCGAGGTTCGGCGATTTGTAGGCGACCGTCAGGTTCTGCTCGGCCGCGGCCAGATGCGGATCACCCGTGCCGCCGAACCACACGTCGCCCTTCGGATTCGCGGCTTCCGCGGTGACCTGGGCGAGCGTCTCGCCCGAGCCCTTGAGGGTGAGCGCCACCCGGATGCCGGTCTGGCGCTGGAACTCGTTGGCGACAGCCTGGCACCATTCAGCCTGAACGCTGCAATAGACGTTCAGGTTCCCCTGCGCGAACAGCGCCGACGGCGCCGCGAGCGACACCGCCGTGAAAAGCACCACCGGGGCCAGGAGCCAATACGCGCGCGTCGTCAATCGGGGCCTCCCCTTGGCTTCGAGGTCGCGGTATTCTCCCACAACGGGAGGATGGCTATGACCCTGGAAGAACTCCGCGACCGCATGAAGGCGGCCCGCATCGAGATCGCCGAGAATCGGCTCGAGGTGGTGCGCCGGCTTCTGACCGACGCGCTCCGGCCGATTCACGCGATGGATTCGCGCGCCAACCGTACGCTCGAGCCCGCGGTCACGTTCGATTCCGTTCGCTCGCGAGGCGACCGTGGCCAGTGAGGAGCTCTTCTACGCGACGATCCGCGACATCGGTGCGCGGTTCCGGCGGCGCGCGCTCTCGCCGGTCGAGCTGACCCGCGCGCATCTCGAGCGCATCAGCCAGCTCGACGGCAAGCTTCACGCGTTCGTGACCGTCACCGCCGATCGTGCTCTCGCCGACGCCAAGGCGGCCGAGGCGGCACTCGGACGCGGCGACATCTCGAGCCCGCTGCTCGGCATTCCGATCGGCTACAAGGACATCTACGCCACGCGCGGGATCCTCACCACGGGCGGCTCGGCCCTCCTGGCCGACTGGATCCCCGACGAGGAATCGACGTGCGGCGTACGGCTGCAGCGCGCCGGCACCGTGATGCTCGGCAAGCTGATCACGCACGAGTTCGCGTTCGGCATCCAGTTCCCCGGCCACCGCTACGAGGCCGCGCGCAACCCCTGGGACCTGCAGCGGATGCCCGGCGGCTCCTCGAGCGGCTCCGGTGCTGCGCTCGCGGCCGGCATCGCCTTCGGCGCGCTCGGCTCCGACACCGGCGGCTCGATCCGCGGGCCCGCATCGTTCTGCGGCATCGCGGGGCTCAAGCCCACGTACGGCCGCTGCAGCCGCGCGGGTGTGCTGACGCTCTCGTGGACGCTCGACCACACCGGGCCCATGGCGCGCACCGTCGAGGACTGCGCCTATCTCCTGCAAGCCCTGGCGGGCTACGACGCGGCCGATCCCGCGTCGAGCCGCGAGCCGGTGCCCGACTACGTCGCGCCGCTCGGGCGCGGCGTGCGCGGGCTTCGCGTCGGCGTGGTTCGCGACTATTTCTTCGAGGGCATCGATCCGGAAGTCGAGAAGGGATTCGAGCAGGCGCTCGCGACCCTGCGCCAGCTCGGCGCGACCGTCGAGGACGTCCAGATCCCGACGATCCAGTCGGCGGGCGCCTTCATGGCGATCATGCTGTCCGAGGCGTTCGCGTATCACGAGCACGATCTGCGCGAGCATCCCGAGCGTTTCGGCGAGCTGCTGCGCGAGCGGCTGCTGGCGGGCGGCTTGATCACGGCCTCGGAGTACGTGCAGGCGCAGCGGATCCGCACGCGGCTGCAGACCGACATGGCCGCGGCGCTCCGCCGGGTCGACGTGCTGGCGACGCCGACCAGCCCGAAACCGGCGCCGACGTTCACCCAGGTCTACGATCCCGAGTACGGCTTCCCGCGCGGTAACACCGGTCCGTTCAACATGACGGGCCTTCCGTCGCTGGCGGTGCCGTGCGGCTTCACGACCTCGGGTCTGCCGATCTCGCTGCAGATCACCGGACGCCCGTTCGACGAGACCACCGTGCTGCGCGTGGGCCACACCTACGAGCAGGCCACCGACTGGCACAAACGCCACCCCGCGCTCTAGAGGACCGGCTTATGCCCTCCAACCTCGAGGAACGGTTCCAGACCCTGCACGAAATCGTCCGCGCCGCGCGCCTGCACCTGGCCCCCGGGCCGTGGGACTATCTCTCGGGCGGCACCGAGACCGAGACGACCTTGCGGCGCAACCGCCAGGCGCTCGACTCGATCGCGTTCCGGCCGCGCGTGCTGCGCAACGTCGCCAAGATCGACAGCACGTCGACCTTGTTCGGTCGCAAGGTGCGCATTCCGGTCATGATCGCGCCGGTCGGGTCGGTCGAGACCTTCGAGCCGGGCGGCGGCGCGACCGCCGCCAAGGCGTCCGCCGAGTTCAACGTGCCGCAGATGCTGAGCTCGGTCTGCAATCCCGGTCTCGAGGCGGTCGCCGCCGCCGCCGACAACTTCCGCATCTTCCAGCTCTACGTCCGCGGCGACGACGCCTGGGTCGACGAGCACGTGAAGCGCGCGCAGGACAACGGCTACGCCGCGTTCTGCCTGACCGTCGACACGGCGATGTACAGCCGCCGCGAGCGCGACCTGGCGCGCCGCTTCGTCAAGCCGTGGCGTGCGCGCGCGACCGGTCAGGAGTTCCAGGCCGCGCTCAACTGGGACCACGTGAAGCGCTTCAAGGATCTGCACAACATCCCGCTCATCCTGAAGGGCGTCGCCACCGCCGAGGATGCGTCGCTCGCTTGCGAGCACGGGGTCGACGGCGTCTACGTGTCAAACCACGGCGGCCGCCAGCTCGACCACGGCCGCGGTAGCGCCGACGTGCTGCCCGAGGTCGTCGCGGCTGTGAACGGACGCGCGACGGTCATCGTGGACGGCTCCTTCATGCGCGGGACCGACGTCGTCAAGGCGATCGCGATGGGCGCGCAGGCCGTCGGGATGGGGCGCCTCACCTGCTGCGGCCTCGCCGCCGCGGGCCAGGCCGGCCTCGTGCGCGTGTTCGAGCTCCTGGAGGAGGAGATCCGCATCTGCATGGGGCTTCTCGGCGTCAGCCGCCTCTCGGCGCTCGATTCGTCGTATTTGCACGCGGCGTCGCCCGTCAGGCCGGCGCACGTGACCAGCGCGTTTCCGCTTCTCGACGAGGAAGGCTACTGACGTTGCTGCGCCGGCTCCTCGTGGTCCTGGTGCAGCTCTACCTGACCGCGGACTACTGCGACCCGTCCGTTCCCGGCGTGTTCTTCTTCGAGGCCGACTCGTACTTCGTCGACAGCACCGAGGCGAGGCCGGCGATGCCGCAGGTGGCGTCGCCGGCGGTGAGCGGCGTGCTGCCCGTCCGCGACCTGGTCGAGCCGCCGATGCCTCGCGTGTCGACGGCGTCGCGCGCGGCCGCGCAGATCAGACGCTTGCCTCGATCGTACGTCGTGGCCTCTTCACCAGCCCGCCCGCAGTCGTCGGAAGACCACTGAGCCTCGCCTCGCTCGCTCGTTAGCCGAGCCGTCCGCGACGTCGGCGTCGAATCGCTAGCATCGGCAGCACCGCGTTCGCCGAACCTCGCGCACGGCTCATCGACTGACTGAACTCCGAGACGATGTGCGAGGTGATCCAATGCCGATCCTTTCGGGCGTCAAGGCCCTGGTCGTCGACGACCATCGCGATTCCGTCGTACTGCTCGCCGCCGCCCTCGAGCCCTTCGGCGTCGGCGTCGTCTCTGCCGCCTCCGCGGAGGAAGCGCGGCAGCTTCTGACGAGCGCCGAGGTCGACGTCATCGTGTGCGACCTCGGGCTGCCCGGCGAGAACGGGCTCGAGTTCATTCGTTCGGTTCGCGCGCTCTCGTCGGGCCGCGACGTGCCGGCGATCGCCGTGACGTTCTTCTCCGAGCGGTTCGGCGTTCGTGAGGCGCGCGCCGCCGGGTTCGACGTGTATCTGCGCAAGCCGATCGACCCGACGGACATCGTGCACGTGGTCGCCACCCTGGTGAATCGCGGGCGGCCTCGAGAGCGCTGAAGTACGATAGAGGCCGACAGGAGGCCCCCATTCCCAAGCCAGCGCTCCCCACGGACCTGCCGGCCGACCCGCTGCCGCTGCTCGATAGCTGGCTGAAGGAAGCGTTCGCCGACATTCGCAACGCGCACGCGATGACGCTCGCCACGGTCGACGCGGAGGGTCGGCCGTCGGCGCGGATGGTGATCTGCCGGGGCATCGACGTGCGCTCGGGCTGGGTCGTCTTCTACACCGACCGCGAGAGCGCCAAGGGCAAGGCGCTCGACGTCAATCCGTACGCGGCGCTCGTCTTCAACTGGGACGCGCACGAGCGCCAGGCGCGCATCGAGGGTCCGGTGACCCTGGCACCCGACTCGGACTCCGACGCCTACTGGAGCTCGCGCCCGCGCGACGCGCGCGCGGCGGCGTCGGCCAGCGATCAGAGCCGACCGATCGAGTCGCGCTCGGCGTTTCTGACCAAGGTCGAGCAGGAGGCGCAGCGCACCGACGATGTCCCGCGACCGAAGCGCTGGGGCGGATACCGCGTGTGGGCCGAGCGTGTCGAGCTGTGGGTCGGCCAGCCGGCGCGCGCTCACGATCGAGCGCTGTGGACGCGCTCGCTGGCACCCAGCGACTCGGGCTTCACCGGCGGCGCGTGGCGCTCCACGCGTCTTCAACCCTGAGCCGGTAGGGGACGATCGAGCGTCTGAGGCAACCGTGAGCTCCCGACGGGCTTCGGTCTTTCTCGCGGTGTCGATGGCTTGTGTCGGCGTGTTCGCCGGCACGGGCCACGCCCACGAGAAGTGGTTCTACGACGCCGGACCGTTTCCGACGCGGTGGGAGACCGCGCTCACGCTCCCGGCCGCCGCGGCGATCGCGGCGGCCGTCGCC
>DATEMW010000311.1:0-2172 GCA_035275385.1 Candidatus Methylomirabilota bacterium
TTTCAGCTCGGCATCGTCCATCAACGCCATTGGCGTCTCCTTCGAAGCGATGTTAACCTGCGACGGCGGCGCGTCAGCGTCGTCACAATAACGTAGCCGAGAGGACCGCACAATGCTGAACCCGCACGTGTTCCGCGCCTATGACGTGCGCGGGCTCGTCGGCAGCGACATCAACCCCGACGTGTTCCAGAAAGTCGGGCGCGCCTACGCGACGTTGATCCGCCGCAACGGTGGCCGGCGGATCGCCGTCGGCCGGGACAATCGCTTGTCGTCGAACGGCCTGAAGGAGGGCTTCGTCGACGGCGCGCGCGCCGCCGGCGTCGACGTCGTCGATATCGGACCCGTGACGACGCCGATCCTCTACTTCGCGACCGCCCACTGGAAGCTCGACGGCGGCGCCAACATCACCGGCAGCCACAACCCGATCGAGTACAACGGCGTGAAGATGGTTCATCCCGGCGCGGCGCCCCTGTCCGAGGACGAGATCCAGGGCCTGCTCCGGACGATCGAACGCGGCGACTACGAGCGCGGCGCCGGCGAGCTCACCGAGAAGAGCCCGCGCGAGGATTATTTCGACACCGTTGCCCGGATGATTCGCCCGGCGCGGCGCCTCAAGGTCGTGGTCGACGCCGGCAACGGCGTGGCCGGGATCTACGCGCCCGAGCTCCTGCGGCGGATCGGCTGCGAGGTGATCGAGCAGCACTGCGAGTCGGACGGGAGCTTTCCCAATCACCTGCCCGATCCCGAGGACGAGCGCAACGTCGAGGACCTCAAGGAGCGCGTCGTCGCGGAGCGCGCCGATCTCGGCGTGGCCTACGACGGCGACGCCGACCGCGTCGGGATCATCGACGAGCGCGGCGGGCGCCACGAGGCCGACCTGATCCTGGTCCTTCTCGCGCGAGACTTATTGACCCGCCACCCCGGCGCCAAGGTGGTGTTCGACGTGAAGTCCTCGCAGGCGCTGGTGGACGACATCCGTAGCCACGGCGGCGTGCCGATCATGTGGAAGACGGGCCACTCGCATCTCAAGCGCAAGATGCGCGACGATCACATCCTGCTCGGCGGCGAGGTCAGCGGCCACATGTTCTTCGCCGAGAACTACTATGGCGTCGACGACGGCATCCTGGCCTCGTGCAAGATCATCGAGATGACCGCGCGCGCCGCCGAGCCGCTCTCGCGCACCTTCGCCTCGGTCCCTCATCTGCGCGCGACGCCCGAGCTCAAGGCGCCGTGTCCCGACGGCGAGAAGTTCAAGCTCGTCGACGAGGTCACCCGCGAGCTCAAGCAGCGCTACGAGACGATCGACATCGACGGCGCGCGCGTGATCTTTCCCGGCCGGGGCTGGGGGCTGGTCCGCGCGTCCAACACGAACCCCTATCTGACGCTCCGGTTCGAGGCGCGCACCGACCGCGAGATCGACGAGATGAAGCGGGAGATCTACGCGGTGCTGAGCCGCTACCCGTTCGTCACGCTTCCCGACTAGCGCGGCGCACGCGTCACGCCCAGCTGAGCGCCAGGCGCACCGCCGAGAGCAGGTCCGGGGCGCTCGCGCAGTCGCGGCGTCCCCAGAAGCCGCCGGGATCGAGCAGCACGGCCCGCAGGCCCGCGGCGGCCGCTCCGCGCACGTCGATCGAGTAGAGATCGCCGATGTAGGTCGCCTCGGACGGCGCGACGTCGGCTCGCGCCAGCGCCAGCTCGAAGATCCGCGGATCCGGCTTCTCCACGCCCACGTTGCCCGAGTCGATGACGAAGTCGAGATGGTCCCCCACACCGACCAGCGCCAGCACCGACGCGACCGAGCCGTTGGAGTTCGAGATGGCTGCCGCCCGGGCACCGGCCTCCCGTACGAGCGCCAGCGACTCGAGCGCCTGGGGATCGCGACTGGTGAAGACGCCGACCGGCGGATTGTAGGCACTTCGCCACGCGGCGACCTCTTCGATCGTCTTGCCGTCCGCGACGCCGAGCCCCTCGAGCACGAAGCGCGTGTAGCGGCGGCCCGCGTCGGCGGTTTCCGTGGAGGCACCAGCGACGCGGGCGAAGAGCTCGTCGTCGAGCCGGACCCGCGCCTGCCACTCCGCGCGCTGAACGGCCTCGGGTGTCACGCGCACGCCGTGCCGCGCGAGCTCGGCAGCAATGGCCGGGTAATCCATGCGGAGCAGCGTATTGCCGGCG
>DATEMW010000312.1:0-4292 GCA_035275385.1 Candidatus Methylomirabilota bacterium
CGGGAACGACGGCGGATTCCTGCATCGCTTCATCGCCCAGCGCGGACCCGGAATCCACCACGTCACGTTCACGGTGCCGAGCCTGGCCGAGGCGTGCGAACGGGCGCGGCGCCAAGGCTATTCGATCGTCGGCTACGACGACTCGGATCCGGAGTGGAGCGAGGCGTTCCTTCATCCCAGAGAGGCCCAGGGCATCGTCGTCCAGTTCGCTCAGACAAATGCCACTCACGCAGACGTACCGCACGGCCACGAATCGCCGCCGTCCGGGCCACCCGGCGCGCGCGGTTCAGCGTCGCGCATCACGGTGCTCGGCTTGCGGCTCAGCGCGCGCTCGCGCGAGCGTGCGCACACCCAGTGGGGGACGGTCGTTCAGGGCCAGCTCGTGAGCGGAAGCGACGGCACGCTCGTATACCGTTGGCCCGGGTCGTTCCTTCGCATCGCGGTCGAGATCGATGAGAACCGCGACGAGGGGCCGCTCTGCATCGAGTATTCGAGCCGGCAACCGGTCCCGCTCTCGGACGGTCGCCATCCGGTGCTGGGCGCCGTGTTCAAGCGCCGTCCGGCCGACTAGGCCCCCACACGGCCGATCCCCCGTGCGACGCTGGTGTCCGTTGTCCCTCTGAGGAGTCTGGCGTATGGTCGATGTGCTCGCGATCCCGGTGATTCCATAGAGGAGCGACGTTGAGCGATCTCGAGCTTCGGATCCGACGCGCCCTTCCCGGTGACTCGGACCGCCTGTCGCAGATTGCGCGCACCGCGAAGGGGCACTGGGGCTATCCCGAAGCGTGGCTCACCGCCTGGGAGCCGGTTCTGCGGATCAAGCCGGAGTACGTCGAGCGCGAGCTCGTCTATCTGGGGGCGCTCGACCGAGAGATAGCCGGATTCTACGTGCTGGAGCCGCGCGGGGGCCGCTGGTCGCTCGAGCACTTCTGGGTCGACCCCCGCTGGCACGGGCGCGGCGTCGGCCGTCGCCTGTTCGCTCACGCGCTCGACCAGGTCCGAGCGATCGAGCCTGGCGTGATGGTGATCGAGGCCGACCCGTATGCGGCCGGCTTCTACGCACGGATGGGCGCACAACAGCGGGGAACGATCCCCGCCCCGGTCGAGGGCGATCCGGATCGCACTTTGCCGGTGTTCGAGATCGAGGTAGGCGCCGCTTGAGCTCGACACCACGGAGGTATCGGTGACTTACGCCGCGATCAACTTTGCCGACAAGCTCGACAGATTCAGCGACCGCTGGTCGCCCAAGATCATCGCCCAGATGAACGACTACCAGTTCAAGCTGGTGAAGATCCAGGGCGAGTTCGTGTGGCACGCGCACGACGAGACCGACGAGGTATTCATCGTGCTCGCCGGCGAGCTGACCATCCACTTCCGGGACGGCGAGGTACGACTCCGCGCCGGGGAGATGTTCGTCGTGCCCAGAGGTGTGGAGCACAAGCCCTCGGCAACCGCGGAGTGCCGGATGATGCTCGTCGAGCCGGCCGGGACGATCAACACCGGCGGCGTGAAAAGCGAGCTGACCGCGAAGGACGGCGTGTGGGTGTGACCGACCAGCCCGTGCTCGCGGGACCGACGGTCACCTTGCGCCCGCTGTCCATCGCCGACGCTGCCGCGCTGGCCGAGGCCGCCGCCGAGTCGAGACAGCACTATACATATACGAGCGTGCCCACGGGCCTCGCCGAGGCGGAGAGCTACATCACGACGGCCTTGCGTGAGCGCGAGAGCGGCCGGCGCATGCCGTTCTTGACCCTGTGGCGCGAGCGCGTGGTGGGCTGCACGAGCTATCTCGACCTGCAGCAGTGGCGCTGGCCGGCGGGCTCGCCGCTTCAGCGTACGGATCGACCGGATGCGCTCGAGATCGGCGCGACGTGGCTGGCGGCCTCCGCGCAGCGCACCCGCTGCAACACCGAGGCGAAGTACCTCATGCTGACGCACGCCTTCGACGTGTGGCAGGTGCATCGCGTCGCGCTCAAGACCGACGAGCGCAATGCGCGCTCGCGCCAGGCGATCGAGCGGCTCGGCGCCCGGCTCGACGGGGTGCGCCGCGGCGACATGGCCGGGCAGGACGGCACGGTCAGGAGCTCGGCGTACTACTCGATCCTGCGCGCCGAGTGGCCCGCGATCCGCGCGAAGCTCGAAGCGTCGCTCCGAGATCAATGACGTCGTGGTGAAGGCGCTCTCGTTCTTCAAGCGCCGGACGGGCATGCCCGTCGAGGAGTTTCAGGCCTACTGGCGGGCTCGCCATCCCGACGTGGTGACCAAGCTTCCCGGCGTGCGCCGCTACGTCCAGTCGCACACGCACACGGCCGTCTATCAACGGGGAGAGCCCACGTACGACGGCATCGCCGAGGTCTGGTTCCCGAACACCGCGGCGATGCATGCGCTCCGCGGCACGCCCGAGCTCGAGGCCGTTCAGGCCGACGAGGCGCGGTTCATCGATCGCTCGACGATGGGGCTGATCATCGCCGACGACCACGTGATCAAGGACGACCCCACGCCGGCCGGCGCGGCCAAAGGCGTCGGGTTCGCTCGGCGGAAGCCCGGGATGACGGTCGAGGCGTTCCAGCTCCACTGGCGTGAGGTGCACGGGCCTCTCGGCGCGAGCGTGCCGGGCCTTCGGCGCTACGTCCAGAGCCATACGCGCTTGTCCGCCTACGACCGCGGACGCGATCCCGCCTGGGACGGCGTTGCGCTGATCTGGTTCGACGACGCAGCAGCCCTGCGCGCGACGACGAGCTCGCCCGAGTGGGCCCAAGTCAGGGTCGACGAGGACAACTTCGTCGCATCCGGGTCCGGGGCATTCATCGTGACGACGGAGCACGTGATCGTCGGCTGACCCGAGCGCCCACGCCGACCCGCGGTACCGGCCGCGCCGGACCCGCCCGCGTCCTGGAATTTTCGTCGTAGCGTGCCTGTGCATTACGCTCTACCCCGTGGACGTGTGTCTCGGCACTTCGGTGATCACGCACAATGCCGTTCATCTTGGTGAGGCTGCCACCATCAGGAGCCTGGCGGGGTTCAACATTGGAATCTAAGCGTCGCGCGCGACTCTCCCGATTGTTCGTCGCGGTCTCGCTTCTGGCGTTGCCGGCAATCGTCGCCGGACCCTCCGTCGGTCAGGAGCGTCTGGTCAGCAGGCAGGATGCGGACCGCATCTTCGCGCTGACCCGGTCTCAGTGGGAAGCCGAGGTCAAACGGATGCTCGATTCGCAAACCTGGAAGCTCCTGCCGGGTCGGACCGACCAGGGCACCGGCGTCATGGCCACCGATCCCAAGACCGGTGTGGGGCTCGCCGTCCGGCCCTCGTTCAGAGATGCTCAAGGACCGCCCGAGACCCTCATGGTCGGCAGCTATTACCCGGTCGGAACGTTTCGTCGCTTCAGCGACCAGACCAGGCGTGAGATGGAAGCGGCCACCGGCTCGGACTTCGGGCCGAGGTATTCTGTGACGGTGTCATTCAGCAGCATGCCCTTGCCGCCGCCCGGATTCGACGTCGTCGAGCTCGTCATCACCCGCAGCGCGCGATGACGGGGCGCGGCGGCTCGGTTCACCAGCCGCTCCGCGGCGGGAGTGAACCGAGCCCCGCGTCCATCGAGGCGCTGCGCGAGGTGTCGCCCGACCGGCTCGGCGAGCTGCTCATCGACAGTGAAGCGGCGGGCTCCCGCATCGTTCGCCGGCTCGTCGACGACTGGACCGGCGGCGCCAATCGATTCGACCGGCCGGGCGAGGCGCTGTTCGGCGCCTCGATGGCGGGCCGGCTCGTCGGCGTGTGCGGGCTCAACGTCGACCCCTACGCGGCGGATCCGCGCGTCGGCCGGGTGCGTCACCTCTACGTGCTGACGGCGTGCCGCCGGCACGGCGTCGGGTGGCAGCTGGTCGCGCGGATCATCGAGGTCGCCGCCGATCGCTTCGACTCGCTCCGGCTCAGAACCAACAATCCGGCGGCCGCGCGCCTCTATGAAGCCGCCGGCTTCGCCGTGAGCGCCGAGGGCGAATGTACGCACGTGATGAATCTGCCGCGCCGTCCGCCCCGCGCGTAAGCCGCCCGCGCGTGACAAGATGTAGCGAATGACGAAGCCACCGCAGGCGCCCGAGCACGGCGCCCGCAACGTCGAGATCAAGGCGCGCATCGCCAGCGTCGAGGCGCTATCGCCGAAAGTCGTCGCGCTCGCCGACCAGGGGCCGATGGAGCTCGAGCAGGACGATACGTTCTTCACCTGCGAGCGCGGGCGGCTCAAGCTGCGCGCGTTCTCGGCCGCCGAAGGCCAGCTGATCTTCTACCAGCGCCC
>DATEMW010000313.1:0-6589 GCA_035275385.1 Candidatus Methylomirabilota bacterium
GTCGGCATCTTCGAGTTCATCGACTGGGGCGGCGTCGACATCCTCCACCGCGCCAGCGGGTTTCTCGCCAAGGCGCTCGGCGACGACCGCTTCAGGCCGGCGCGGCTCGTCGAGGAAAAGATCGCGCGCAACGAGCTCGGCCCCAAAACCGGGCGGGGATTCTTCGACTACGCCGGCGATCGCCGCGAGACGTTCGAGACGGCCAAGGTGCGCGACCTCTTGCGGCAGCTCAAGCGTCGCCGGGAGACGACGTGACCTACTTCCGTGCGACCGATCCGTTTCCGCTGGAGTCGCCGGAGCACACGAAGCTCCACGAGTTCTACACGCGGCTCGGCGCCGGCCGGCTGGCCACGACGCGGTGCGGGGAGTGCAAGGGCATGGCGTGGCCGCCGCGCGCGTTCTGCGCCGAGTGCGGATCGGATCGCTTCGACTGGGTCGATCTCTCGGGCGAGGGCACGATCCACGCGTTCACGATTCAAGAAGTCGGGCTGCCCGCGGGCTTCGAGGGGCCGCGCGTCTTCACGATCGTGAAGCTCGATGGGTTGCGCGTGTTCTCGATCCTGGTCGACGCCGAGCCGGGAGAGGTCGCGATCGGCCGCGCGGTCCGGCTGTCGCCGCTCAAGATCGCCGACGATCCTCACGGCAACCCGCGCTGGCTGCCGGCGTTTCGTCTCGCATGAAAGTCCTCATCGCGAAGCCCGGGCTCGACGGCCACGACCGCGGCGCGAAAGTCGTCGCCCACGCGCTGCGCGACGCCGGGTTTGAAGTGGTCTACTCCGGTCTCAAGCGGACGCCGGAGGAGATCGTGGCCGAGGCGATCCAGGAGGACGTCGACGTGGTCGGCCTCTCGGTGCTGTCCGGCGCCCATCTGCTCCTGGCGCGCCGGGTCGTCGACGCGCTCCGGGCGCAAGACGCGGCCGACATCGCGGTGGTCGTCGGGGGTATCATTCCCCCGCGTGACGTCGAGGCGCTGAAGCAACTGGGTGTCCGTCACGTATTCCCGATGGGGACGCCGCTCCCCGAGATCGTGAAGGCGCTCAAGAAGGAGCCCCAACGATGAAAGAGATCAACGCGCACGCCGGCTTCCCGATCGCACCGGTCTACGGGCCCGAGGACGTGGCCGGCGTCGACTTCGCCCGCGACAT
Source organism: Candidatus Methylomirabilota bacterium (assembly GCA_035275385.1). Classification (GTDB taxonomy): domain Bacteria; phylum Methylomirabilota; class Methylomirabilia; order Rokubacteriales; family CSP1-6; genus AR31. The sequence continues at coordinate 1,146 of DATEMW010000313.1, forward strand.
CGGCCGGCCCGGCGAGTACCCGTATACCCGCGGCATCCACAAGCACATGTACCGCGAGCGCGTCTGGACGATGCGCCAGTACGTCGGCTTCGGCACGCCCGGCGAAACGAACGCGCGGTTCAAGTACCTGATGGCGCACGGGCAGGACGCGCTCAACGTCGCCTTCGACCTGCCGACGCAGCTCGGTCTGGACTCCGACGATCCCAAGGCCGAGGGCGAGGTGGGACGCGTCGGCATGGCCGTCGACACGCTCGCCGACATGGAGGAAGCGTTCGCCGGGATCCCGCTCGACCGCGTGAGCGTGTCGCTCACGATCAACGGCATGGCGGCCCCGATCACCGCGATGTACTACGCGGTCGCCGAGAAGCAGGGCGTGGCCGCCGACCGCGTGGTGACCACCCCGCAGAACGACATCCTGAAGGAGTTCATCGCGCGCGGCACGTGGATCTATCCGGTCGACCCGTCGCTGCGGCTGGTCGCCGACCTGATCGAGTTCTCCGCGCGCCAGTATCCGCGCTCCAACCCGGTCTCGGTGTGCGGTTATCACATCCGCGAGGCCGGATGCACGACGGCGCAGGAGATGGCCTACGGCCTGGCGATCGCCGCCGCCTACGTCGAGCTGATGCTCGCGCGCGGCATGGCCGTCGACGACTTCGCGCCGCGGATCTCGTTCAACTTCACCGCGTGGGGGAAGATCTTCGAGGAAGTCGCGAAGTTTCGCGCCGGGCGCCGGCTCTACGCGCGCATGCTGCGCGAGCGCTTCCGCGCCGCCAACCCGAAGTCGTGGATGTTCAGGAGCCTGATCGGCGGCGGCGGCTCGGCCTTCGCGGTGCAGGAGCCCGAGAACAACATCGTGCGGGGCGCCTACATCGCGCTGGCGGCGGCGCTGTCGGGCGCCCAGACCATGGCGCTGCCGACCTACGACGAGGCGTACACGATCCCGTCGTCCAAGGCGCAGCTGATCGCGCTGCGCACGATGCAGATCTGCGCCGAGGAGTCCGGCGTCGCCGACACGGTCGATCCGCTGGCGGGCTCGTACTACGTCGAGGCGCTCACGAGCGCAATGGAGAAGCAGATCGAGCAGGAGCTGGCGAGCGTCGAGCGCATGGGCGGCATCGTCGAGGCCGTGCGCAGCGGCGCGATCCAGGCCGAGGTGGCCCGCCAGGCGTACCTCTTCGAGCAGAAGGTGCTCTCCGGCGAGATCCCGCGCGTGGCGGTCAACTGCCACGTCGGCGAGGCCGCGGCCGAGGCCGATCGCGACGTCGAGCTCTACGCGTTCGACGAAAAGGCGCACGCGGCGCAGCTGGCGAAGCTCGCGCGCATCCGTGCCCAGCGCGATGGCGCCGCCGTCCAGGCGGCGCTGCGCCGCGTCGGCGACGCCGCGCGGGGCCGCGAGAATCTGATGTACCCGATCCTCGAAGCCGTGAAGGCGTACGCGAGCCTCGGCGAGATCGCCCAGGCCATGCGCGAGGTGTTCGGCGAGCACAAGGAAGCCGTCAAGCTCTGACGATGGGGCAGTCGTTCGACGTCCTCGGCAAGTCGACCCCGAAACGGGACGGCCCGGACAAGGTCACGGGTCGGACGCGCTATCTGCACGACCTCGAGCTGCCGCGGCTCCTGCACGGCAAGATCTTGCGCACGTCGGTGCCTCACGCGCGGATCGTCCGGCTCGACACGAGCCGGGCGCGCGCGCTGCCCGGCGTGCGCGCGGTGCTGACCGGCGAGGACGTCGAGCAGCGGCCGTTCGGCTTCGCCAAGGATCAGACGGCACTCAAGCGCGGCAAGGTGCGCTGCATCCGGGACGAGGTCGCGGCGGTCGCGGCCGAGACGGCGGAGATCGCGGAAGAGGCGCTGGCCCTGATCGACGCGGAGTACGCGCCGCTGCCGGCCGTGTTCGATCCGCTGGCGGCGCTCGAGCCCGGCGCGCCGCTCGTGCACGACCAGCTCGGGACCAACGCGCACCACCTGCGCTATCGCTTCGTTCACGGCGACGTCGACCGCGCCTTCGCCGAGGCGGCGGCGGTGGTGGAGGACACGTACCGGCTCAACTTCGTTACGCCGGCGTGTCTGGGCACGATGGTCGCGATCGCCGACTGGGAGGCGTCGGGCAGCCTCACGATGTGGTCGACGACCCAGGTGCCGTTTCTCTACCAGCGCGACCTCGGCGAGGCGCTCGGGATCGGGGGCGATCGGATCCGCGTCCTGCAACCGCCGGTCGGCGGCAACTTCGGCCGCGGCCTCGACATCTACCCGATCGACGTCATCGCCGCGATGCTGGCGCGCGCCGCCCGGCGGCCGGTCAAGATCGAGTTCGACCGGGTGGAAGAGTTCGTGGCGTGTCCCACGCGCGAGCCCTGCGCGATCAGGCTGCGGACGGCCGCCGACCGGGATGGGCGGCTGCTCGCGCGCGACGCTCACGTGACGATCGACGGCGGCGCCTACACCTCGTGGGGGTCGACGACGCCGTACGTGATGATGTCGACGGTGGCCGGCCTCTACCGCGTGCCGAACGTGCGATTCGACACGACGATCGTCTACACGAACAACCCCTACTCGGGCTCGATGCGCGGCTACGGCAATCCCGAGTCGACGTTCGCGGTCGAGTCGCAGATGGACGACCTCGCCGATCGCCTCGGCATGGATCGGCTCGAGCTCAGACGGCTGAACGCGACGAAACAGGGCGACGTCAACCCGCAGGGCTTCGTGCTCACGTCGTTCGCGATGCGCGAATGCCTGGACGCGGCGGCCGAGGAGATCGTGAAGTCGCCGCCGGCGACGCTGCCGGGCTGCCGGCGCGGCGTCGGCTTCGCCGGCATGTTCCACGTCGGCGGCGGCGCGCGCATCTATCGCTCGGACGGCTGCGGCGCGATCGTGAAGCTCGACGACTTCGGCAAGGTCATCTTGATCACCGGGGCCAGCGAGATCGGCCAGGGCTCGGAGACCGTGCTGGCCATGATCGTCGCCGAGACCCTCGGCGTGCCGCTCGAGCGCGTCGACGTGGTCAACTCGGACACGAGCGTCAGGCCGTGGGACGTCGGCACCCACGCGAGCCGCACCACGTTCATCGCCGGTAACGCCGCGCGTCTCGCGGCCGAGAAGCTGAAGGCGCAGCTCCTCGAGATGGCCGCGGCGCAGTTCGGTGAGCCCGCCGCCGCGCTCGCGGTGCAGGGTGGCTTCATCTTCGTCAAGCGCGAGCCGGCGCGGCGCCTGCCGTACGAGGCGGTCGCGCGCGCCGGACACTTCCGGGGCGGCGGGCGTGTGCTGGTGGCCGAAGCGTTCTATGATCCGCCGACCACGATGCTGGACAAGGACTTCCAGGGCAACGTGTCGGCGGCCTACACCTCCGCGTTCCAGGCGGTGCTGGTCGACGTCGACCCGGACACCGGGCACGTCGCCGTGCGCCGGGTCGTGTCGGCCCACGACGTCGGGCGCGCGCTGAACCCGGCCGCCGCCGAGGGCCAGGTGCACGGCGGCATCCACATGGGGCTCGGCTACGCGCTCGCCGAGAAGCTGGTCGTCGAGCAAGGTCAGGTGCTGAGCCAGACATTCATGGACTACGCGGTGTTGAAGGCCGCCGAGATGCCCGAGATCGTCGTACGGCTGATCGAGTCCATCGACGCCGAGGGGCCGTTCGGCGCCAAGGGGCTGGGCGAATCGGGCGTGATCCCCGTCGCCGCCGCCGTCCGCAACGCGATCAAGGACGCGATCGGCGCGCGCTTCACCGAGCTGCCGATCACCGCCGAGCGAGTCCGTTCAATGACCCAGACGTCGCGCCCGTCGCGGCAGGAGTCGAGATGAAGCTTTTCGAAGGCGTTCGCGTTCTGGACCTCTCACGCATGCTCGCGGGGCCCTACGGCTCGATGCTGCTCGCCGACATGGGCGCCGAGGTGATCAAGATCGAGGACCCCGACGGCGGCGATCCCATGCGGATCATGGGCCCGCCGTTCATGCCCGACGGGGAGTCGGCGTACTTCCTGTCGATCAACCGCAACAAGAAATCGCTGGCGCTCGATCTCGCGCGCGAGCGCGGACGCGAGGTCTTCTACGACCTCGTGCGTCAGTCGGACGTCGTCTGGGAAAACTTCCGGCCCGGGATCATGGAGCGCATGGGCCTGGCGTACTCGAAGCTCTGGTCGCTCAACCAGCGCATCATCGTGTGCTCCGTGTCGGCGTACGGCCAGGAAGGGCCCTATCGCGACTGGCCCGCTTTCGATCTGGCGCTGCAGGCGATGGGCGGGGCGATGTCCGTCACCGGCGAGCCCGGCGGGCGGCCGGCGCGCATGGGGCTGCCGATGGCCGACCTCGCGGGCTCGCTCTTCGGCGCGTTTTCGATCTCGGGCGCGCTGTTTCGCCGGGAGCGAACCGGCGAGGGGGCGCACATCGATCTCTCGCTGCTCGACTGCCAGGTCTCGCTCCTGACCTACATCGCGCAGTACTTCTGGACGAACGGCCGCGTGCCGACGCCGCTCGGCTCGGGCCATGCCTCGGTCGTGCCGTACTCGGCCCTGCAGACGCGCGACGGCCACCTGATCGTCGCGATCTTCGCCGAGAAGTTCTGGCCGCTCTTCTGCCGGGCGGTCGACCACCCGGAATGGGAGCGCGATCTCAGATTCGCGACCAACCGCGACCGCGTCCTGCACCGCGACGTGCTGATGCCGCTGGTCGAGGCGGCGTTCCGCACGCGAACGACCCGCGAATGGCTCGACCGGCTGCAGACGGCCAACGTCCCCGCGACGCCGATCCTCACGGTCGACCGCGTGCTGGCCGATCCGCAGGTGCTCCAGCGCGGGATGGTCGCCGAGATGAACCATCCGCGCCACGGCAAGATCAACACGCTCGGCACGCCGATCAAGATCGACGGCGCGATGGGGCTCGAGCTGACGCCGCCTCCGCGATTGGGCGAGCACACCAACGAGATCCTGAGCCGCGTGCTCAAGTACTCGAACGTGAAGATCGCGGAGCTGCACGCCACCGGGGCGATCGCGTGAACGTCGCGGTCCTCGGCGCCGGCAACGGCGGGTTCGCGACCGCCGCCGACCTGGCGCTCGCCGGCCATAGCGTCCGTCTCTGGGGCCGCAGCGCTCAGGCCCTCGGCCCGGTCGCGAGCGATTCGAAGATCACGCTGACCGCGGAGGGCCGCGCCGGCGCCGCGAGGCTCGCGCGGGCGACAACCGAGCTAGGCGAGGCGGTTGCCGGCGCCGAGATTCTCGTCGCGCCGATTCCGGCGACCGGCCACGACGACCTGGCCAATCGCCTGGCGCCGCACGTGACCGAGCGTCACATCATTCTCTTGACGCCCGGCACACTCGGCAGCTACGCGATGGCGCGCGCGCTCGCCCGAGCGGGCGCGAAGCTGCCGTTCGCGCTCGCGGAGACCGGCACGTTGCCGTATCTCACCCGCAAGACGGGCCCGGCCGCGGCGTCGGCGCCGGTGCGGGCCGCGA
>DATEMW010000314.1:0-6360 GCA_035275385.1 Candidatus Methylomirabilota bacterium
GAACTCGAAGTTCGACGGGATCATGCTGTACGTCATCTTCGAGAAGCCGAGCGTCTCGGCCTGGTTGATCGCCTGGCGATCGATCGCGTGATTCGCCGCGAGCCGCACGCGCCGATCGTGCCACGGCGATTTCGGATCCCATTGCTCGACGAAGTAGACCCAGTAGGAATTGTTCGCGAGCGCGGGCTTGAGCGTGAGCCCGGACGTGCGGCGCAGCTCCTCGCCGATCGACGCCGTCATCCAGTAGCTGATGTCGATCTCGCCGCGCTTGAGCGCCGCGAACCGGGTGGCCGTGTCCGGGATGGTCTTGAACAGGAGGCGCTTGACCGACGGCGTCTTGCGCCAGTAGCCGTCGACCGCCTCCAGCACCAGCTCCACGCCCGGCGTGAACGAGACGAACCGGTAGGGCCCGGCGCCGATCGGCGCCTTCTTGAAGCCCTCGTCGCCAACCTTCTCGACGTACTTCTTGGGCACGATCCACCCGGCGCCGGTCGCGCTCGAGTAGAACGTGAGGAAGTCCGGCCACGGCGCCTTCAGGCGAAAGCGCACGCGGTTGGCACTCGGCGTCTCGACCGCCACCACACGCTCCTTGAACGCCTTGCTCGCGGCGCCGCGGTAGCGCTCGAACGAGAACTTCACGTCGTCGGCGGTGACCGGATCGCCGTTGTGGAACCGTGTGTCTTTGCGGATGACGAACTCGTACGTGAGGCCGTCCGGCGATGTGGTCCACGACTCCGCCAGGCTCGGCGCGAGGGGATTGCCCGGCAGCGGCTTCACCATCGCGTCGTGCAGCGCGTACATCACCATGAACGGCGTCACGATCCCGGTGGTCTCCGCCGGATCGAACCACGTGGGTGCGAGGGAGATGTGGATGCCCCACGTCACCTGGCCTTCGGGAGCCGCCACAGCGCTCGTGACGCCGCCGGCCAGGAGCGTGAGCACGAGCATCGCGGTCGCGAGGCCGCGCAGTCTTCGCATGACGACTCTCCTCGGCACCCTAGTGCGGGAGCCCCAGGACGATCTGGGCGTTGTGGTGAAGGATCTTGTCGATGTCCGCGGCCGGCAGGCCGACGTCGCGCAGATAGAAGAAGTTCTGCCGGTACGACTCGTAGGCGAGCAGCACGGGATAGTCGCTGCCGGCCACCAGATGATCGGCGCCGAATGCCTTCCAGGCGCAGAGCACCGCCGCGTGCGAGCCGTGGCCGACGATGTCGTAGTAGAAGCGGCGTGCGGTCACGCTGGGGCGTTCCGGCAGGTTCGGGTGCTTCTGCGGCGCCTGATTGTCCAGCCGCTGGAGCAGCATCGGGATGATGCCGCCGAGGTGCGGGACCACGTATTTGATGCTCGGGAAGCGCTCGGGAATGCGCCGGGCGATCAGGTGCAGCACGATCGCCGCGTCCTCCAGCGAGGCGCCGACCGAGACGGTGAAGCCGTAGTCGTTGATCATCGGCGAGCAGATGCCGTTCTGGATCGGGTGGTAGTTCAGCACCGTCCGCCGCCGGTTCATCTCCTGATACAAGGGCTCGAACTCGGCCTCGGCGGTCGAGCGATCGAAGCACGAGCACGTCATCGAGACGCCGAGCATCCCGAGCTGATCCAGGCCGCGCTCCATCTCCCGCAGCGACGCGTCGATGTGCGGCAGCGGCAGGGACACGACCGCGTTGAAGCGGCCGGGATACTTTTGCGCGAGGTCGGCGTAGGCGTCGTTGATCAACCTCGCCGCCGCGACCGCGTCGGCCTCCTTCTCGGCGTACGGCGGGCTCGCGGCCGGCGAGAGCACCTGGAGCTGCACTTCGGCCTCTTCCATCTGCTTCAGGCGCGTCGCGATCCCGGAGAGATCGTCGTTGCGCATCGGCCGCGCCGTGGCCGCGCGCGCAGCCTCCGGCAGGCTCTTGCCGCCGATGCGGACGAGGAGATCGTTGTACTCCTTCGGAAAGTAGTGGGCGTGGATGTCGACGATCATCGCGGACTCCTTCTGCTCAGACCGCGGTATAGCCGCCGTCGATCAAGAGATCGCTGCCCGTCATGAACGCCGAGGCGTCGCTCGCCAGGTAGACCGCGGCGCGCGCGATCTCCACGGGCAGGCCCAGACGGCCGAGCAGCTGCTTGGGGCCCATGTTCTTGCGCGCGTCTTCCATGTCCTTCCATCGCCGGAGCATCCGGCGCGTCTCGATCGGCCCGGGTGAGATCGTGTTGGCGCGGATCCCCTGTGTGGCGTGATCGGCGGCAAGCACCTTGGCCAGCTGGATCAGGGCGCCCTTGGTCGCGCAGTAGGCCGGGCGCCCGGGCGAGCCGACGTGGCCGAGCTGCGAGGCGATGAGGATGATGCTGCCGCCGCCGCGCGTGATCATCGCAGGGATCGTGGCTTTCACCATCAAGAACGCGCCGGTGAGGTTGATCCGGACCGTGCGATTCCACGCGGCTTCGTCCATCTCGAGCACGGTGGCGGCCTGATCGCTGTCGGCCGCGCCGTACATGAGCACGTCGAGCCCGCCGAAGCGCTGGACCGTGGCGGCCACCGCGTCGCGGCAGCTCGCGCCGTCGGTGACGTCGAACCGAACCGGCAGCGCCTCGCCGCCGCCCGCCTCGATCTCGGCGGCGGTGGTCTTCGCGCCGGGCTCTTCGACGTCCGCGCACGCGACCTTGGCGCCGGCCGCCGCGTAGGCCAGCGCCGTCGCGCGGCCGATGCCGTTCGCGGCGCCGACGACGATGGCGATCTTCTTCTCGAGCGTGAACGCGGGATCGATCATCACGGGCCTCCGTTTCGAGCCGGCCAACCGCGACTCCGGGACCGGCGCGCCACAGTGTACGATAGCGCGCACCTATCCCGCCGGGAGGACGAACGCGATGCTACCGACGCACGGGCGCTACGAGTACTCGAACATCACCAAGAGGCCGGATTACGCCTGGCCGGGCGGACGCCGCCTGGCCGTCTACGTGGCGCTCAACATCGAGGCGTTCAGCTTCGGCATGGGCAAGGGTGCCGCGATCGCGCCGCCGGACCAGGCGCAGAGCCACAGCGTCTTCAGCTGGCGCGACTACGGCAACCGCGTCGGCATCTGGCGGTTGTTCGATATGCTCGACGACCTCGGCATCCCGGCCGAGGCGCAGATGAACACCGCCGTCTACGAGATGGCGCCTGACATCCCCGAACGTCTGCGCAAGCGCGGCGACGAGATCCTCGGACACGGCGTGACGAACTCCGACGAGCAGGGACATCTCACGGAGGACCGCGAGCGCGCGCTCATCGAGGACGTCACGGCCACGATTACGCGTCACGAGGGCGCCAGGCCCGTCGGCTGGATGAGCCCGTGGCTCTCCAACAGCACGGTCACGATGGATCTCTTGCAGGAGGCGGGCTACCGCTACGCGATGGACTGGACGATGGACGACCAGCCCATCTGGATCAAGACGCGCAAGGGCCGGATCCTCGCGATGCCGTACCCGGTCGAGGTCAACGACACGCGCGGGATCGTTTGGTACCACTACACCGCCGACGAGTTCGCCGATCTGATCGTCGACCAGTTCGACGAGATGCTCGAGCAGTCGGCGCACCAGCCGCTCGTGTGCCCGATCTCGCTCCATCCGTTCGTCACGGGGCGGCCGTACCGGATCCGGCGGCTGCGGCAGGCGTTCCGTCACATCCTCGGGCGTCCGGACCGTGTGTGGCTCACGCGCCCGCGCGAGATCTGCGCTCACGTCGAGTCGCTGCCGGACGGCGTGGTGCCCGGAAGCCGCTAGACCAAGGTCTGATCGATTCGCTCCTCGCGGCGTGCCACTAATCGGCGGGCGAGAGGAGGGGGGCCACGGCGCTACGTCGGCTTCTGGAAGTGCGGAAGACCGGTGTGCGCGGTGAGGCCGCCGTCGGCAACGATCGCGGCGCCCGTGATGAAGGACGCCTCGTCGGAGGCGAGGAACAGCACCGTGCTGGCGATCTCGTCGGCCTGGCCGACACGGCCGATCGGATGGGCCTCGGCGTACACGCGGCGCAGCTCGTCGGCGCGGTCGCGCCCGAGGATCTGCGTGGCGCGCGTATCGATGAATCCCGGGCACACGCAGTTGACGCGAATGTTGTGCCGCGCGTTCTCGATCGCCGCCGATCGAGTCAGGTTGATCACGCCCGCCTTCGCCGCGTTGTAGGACGAGAGCCCGTAGTCCGCCGCCGTGCCCGAGATCGACGCCGTGTTGACGATCACGCCCTTGCCCTGCGCGCGCATGATCGGCAGGCAGTACTTCATCCCGAGAAACGCGCTGGTCAGGGTGACGGCGATGACGCGGTTCCAGCTCTCGAGCGAGATCTCGTCGAGCGGGGAAGGCTCGGCCAGCCCGGCGTTGTTCACCATGACGTCCAGCCGGCCGAACGTGTCGACCGCCAGGCGGATGGTGCGCTCGACGGCCGCGGAGTCCGACGCGTCCATCTTGACGGCGACGGCGCGCCCGCCGCTCGTCGTGATGCCCGCGGTGATCGCGTCGGCGCGCGTTCCGCTGAGGTCGGCGACGACCACCGCGGCTCCCTCTCCGGCCAGGCGCTGCGCCGTCGCGGCGCCTATCCCCGAGCCGCCCGCGGTAACCACGGCGACGCGATCGGCGAATCGTCCCGGCATCGCGGGGCCTACGCGACGCGATGCCGGCGCACGGCGGCGTCGTCGAGCTCGAGCCCGAGGCCGGGCCCCGTCGGAGCGACCAGGTCGCCGCGCTCGATGCGCGGCATGGCGCGAAGAATCCCGCCGGAGCGCGGCACGTACTCGACCATGTGGCCGTTGGCCACGGCGCATAGCAGATGCACCTGGATCTCCGGGACCACGTGGCCGCACACCGGAACGCGATGGGCCTGAGCGAGGCCGGCGATCTTCCGCCACGGCGTCACGCCGCCGACTCGGGCCAGATCCAGGATGACGACGTCCACGGCGCGCGCCTCGAGCAAGGTGCGGAACGCGTCCAGGTGATAGAGGTGCTCGCCCGCGGCGATCGGTACCTCGAGCTGTCGGCGCAGCTCGGCGAGCCCGGCGACATCGGAGTGATGAACGGGGTCTTCGAGCCACGCGATGCCGGCGTCCTGCAGGACGCGTCCGGTGCGCCGCGCCTGCGCGAACGTCCAGCTCTCGACCGCGTCCACCATGATGCGGACGCCGGGCCCGACCGCGTCGCGCACGGCCTGAACGCGCCGTGCCTCGGCTTCCGGCGCGGTTTCCTTGCCGAGCCTCAGCTTCACCGCGTTGAATCCGTTGGCCGCATGCTGCTTCGCCGAGGCGGCCAGCCCTTCCAGCGAGAGGCTGACCCAGAGCCCGTCGCTCGCGTACGTCGGCAAGCGATCACGAAAGCCGCCGAGGAGGCGATGCAGCGGCTGGCCGAGCGTCTTGCCGTTGGCGTCCCACACCGCGATGTCGAGCGGCGCCAGCGCGCAGTGGAGCAAGCCGCCCGGTCCCACCCAGTCGCCGCGGCGCGCGAGCTTTTCCCAGGCGGCCTCGGGCTCGAGCACGCTCATGCCGATCAGATGCTCGCCCAGCTCGCGCGCCGCCGAGCCGATCGTCGTCATCAAATCCGGCCTGGGATAGACGATGTAGCCGATGCCTTCGACCCCATCCGAGGTCGTGACGCGCGCAAGCACGTGCCAGTTCGCGTCGACGGCGCGGCCCCCGGCAGTGTAGGGACGCTCGACCGGCACGCGCACGACGTCGACGGCGACCTGGGAGATCTTCACGGTGCCCTCAGAGCGAGAGGATGCGCTCGCTGACGATGTAGCGCTTGTTGGACGTGTAGGGCCGGACTTCCGGCTTCCAGCGCCCGATGTCCGAGGTGTCGTTCCAGAGCTTCGACATCGGGAGCGTGGTGTTTTCCACTTCGTAAGCACAGAGGTAGCGAGGCTCGCCGGCGTCCGACGTGCGATAGCGCACGGCGTTGACGGATCCGGGGAGCTTCAGCAACAGGGGCAGATGCTCGTTGTCATAGAGATCGTTGAAGAGCGCCTCGCGATGGCGCTCGACGTCCATCATCACCCAGAAGACGTACGGCGTTTTCCCGGTGAGCGCGGCATTGCCGCCGACCCACTCGTACTTGGTCAGGTGGCGGTTCATCGTGTGCGGACGGATCTCGCCCGGCCACCGGCCGGCCTCGCCGGCCTTCTTCCACGCGGCGCTGTCCATGATGCCGAGGTTGTCGAGCTCGTAGGCGGCGAGGTAGCGCGGCTCGGTCGGCGAGGGCTGCTTGTAGCGAGCCGCGCGGCGGACACCGGGCACGCCGCGCAGGTTCGGCGCGTGCTCGCGATCGTAGACCTCGTTGAAGGTGGCGTCGTGGTCGTGCGCCACGTCCATGCGGACCAGAAACAGCGCGTGGTTGCTCATGGGACCCTCCTGGCGCGCT
>DATEMW010000315.1:0-6178 GCA_035275385.1 Candidatus Methylomirabilota bacterium
CCGCTCGAGCCGCTCGCGCATCGTGTAGAACGGGATGCCGTACGCCTCGTGCTCGTTCTGCTGCCAGCCGGCCCCGAGCCCGAGCAGCAGCCGGCCGCCGGAGATGATGTCGACCTGCGCGGCCATCTTGGCCACCACGGCTGGATGGCGATAGGTATTGCCGAGCACGATCGTGCCGACCCGCATGCGGGGCACGAGCGCCGAGAGTGCGCTCAACGTGCTCCACGACTCGAGCATGGCGCCCTCGCGCTCCTTCGTGTTGGGCATGAAGTGATCGGTCACGCACGCGATGTCCCAGCGGGTGTTTTCCAGGTGTTTCCAGAGATCCAGGACGCCCGCCCAGGTCTGGCCACCCATGCTCGTGAAGATGCCGAAGCGCATGTCGTTCTCCTCTCCTTTAGTGGCCCTAATACTATCGCGACCGAGCGCTCTCGCGCGGTGCTACCTTCGCGGCCGGGAGGGTCCCATGGCCATCATTCGCATCCACACCGGGTCCGACGGCAAGTCGCATTTCCAGGAGATCGTGCCCAAGCTCGAGCCGCGCGGCGACAAGTCGGAAAGCGGCGAGCTGATCCCCGGCACTGGCATCGTCGTTCGCCGTTTCGAGCCGACGCGCTCGAATCCCTGGCACCACGCGCCGGGGCGCTACGCTGTGTTCACGCTTTCGGGCGCGGTTGACATTGAGATCGGTGACGGCACCGTCCGCCGGCTCGGTGTTGGTGACATCCTCATCGCCGAGGATTTAACTGGCCAGGGGCACGCGACGCGCGAAGTCGGGCCTGAGGCTCGCGTCTCCGTCTTCGTTCCTTTGAAGTAGCGTTGTCCCGGGGGGTAGCGGTGCCCGGCGCGGACGAGGGGTGAGTGGGAGTGGGGAGGGGTCGAGAGGACCACGCGGCACGCTTGCGCTGGCCCGCGGCGGCTGGGCTCCATCTGGGCGCGCGTTGTCTGCCGCCGCTCGGAGGGAACGGGTCCCTTCGACCCCTCCCCAGTCCCACTCACCCCTCGTCCGCGCCGGCTCTCGCTTTTCCTCAGGGCACGCGCTTCAAGGCATCGAAGCGAAACGCATTCATGGACCGCTCTTTTCGCTGGTTCGCTATATCACGCCTTCGGAGGTCCAGCGGGTCAGGTCGGCTTTGGAGTAGCCGAGCATTTTGATGAAGACTTCTTCGTTGTGCTCGCCGGGGTTGGGGGCTAGCCATTTCACGCGGCCGGGGGTTTCGGAGAGTTTGAGTGGGGTGCCTGTCGTTTTCACGCGGCCGTAGGTCGGGTGGTCGCGCTCGATGAACATTTCGCGGGCCTGCACTTGGGGATCGGCGACCATTTCGGCGACGTTGTTGACTGGGGCGGCGGGCACGCCGCCGTTGGCGAGGGTTTCGACGACCGCGGACTTCGTTCGCTTGCCGGTCCAGCCCTGGATGATCGCCGCGACCTGATCGCGCCGGTCGCGCCGGGCTGCGGCGGTCGCGAAGCCGGCGTCGCGGGTCAGATCGCCGCGGTCGATGATCTCGCAGAACCGGCGCCAGACGGCGTCGCTGGCGCCGGCGGCGATCGCGACGTGGCCGTCGGTCGTCGGATAGATTCCCGAGCTCGAGCCGCCGAACGACACGTTGCCCGCGCGCGTGAGGACCTCGCCGCCGACGGTGTAGCGCTCGCCGAGGTTGTCGAGCGCGATGATCAGGCTGTCCAGGAGCGCCAGATCGATGTGCTGGCCCTGGCCGGTGCGGTTTCTGTAGTGCAGGGCGGACACGATGCTGAAGGCGCAGAGCATGCCGGCGTAGTAGTCGGAGATCGACTGTCCGGAGCGGGTCGGCGGCCCGTCGGGAAAGCCCGTGATGCTCATGTAGCCGCTGATGGCCTGGGCGAGCATGTCGTAGCCGCGCTGGGCGGCATAGGGCCCGTGCTGGCCGAACGCGGTGATCGAGGCGTAGACGATGTCGGGCTTCTCGCGCTTCAGCGCCTCGTAGCCGAGCCCCAGGCGCTCCAGGGTGCCCACGCTGAAGTTCTCGGTCACCACGTCCGAGCGTCGAACCAGCTCCTTGAAAAGCTCGACGCCGCGCGGAGTTTTGAGCTCGAGGGTGATACCGAGCTTGTTCCGATCGCGGTACTGCGCCGCCGGCACTCGCTCCTCGCCGCCGCCCCGCTTGCGCTTGATGCCCAGGGACATGCGCTCCCGGCCGCGGTCGCGGGACTCGACCTTGATGACCCGGGCGCCCATGTCGGCCAGGAGCATCGTGCAAAAGGGCATCGCAATGACCTGGCCGAGGTCCAGAACGGTGACGTCGCTCAAGGCTTCGTTCATGTACCCTCGATGGCAGCCAAGCCCGCACCGCCCCGGCGATATTGCGCTGGGGCGGCAGGTCGGGTCAACCCGCCGGGCAGGCCGGGAGGCAGGATGCCAGGTTCCGTCGGGGCGGGTGATAGCATTGAATCCTGCTCAGGTAGGCCATTTCCATGGAGCTGACATGGAGCTGACGCCGAAGCGCTACGTGGACACGGTGGTGTTGTCCCCCGTGGGCCGGATCGATCATTCGACCTCGGAGGACTTCAAGACCGCTCTCGCCCCTCACATGGCGCGCTGCGCCGAGGGCCAGGATCGCGTGATCCTCGATTTCGGCGGCGTCGAGTACATCAGCAGCGTCGGGCTGCGCGTGCTCATGCTGGCCTCCAAGCAGGCCAAGGCCCAGCGCGGCTCGCTCGGCGTGGCCGCGCTGCAACCTGCCGTGCGCGAGATCTTCGACATCAGCCGCTTCACGATGGTTCTCGACGTATTCCCATCGGTTCGAGAGGGGCTCGCCCGGCTCTCGCCAAAGGCGCTGACGGCATTCGATGCCGCCTGACCGACCCTTGAGGGTCAAGTTCTGGGGCACGCGCGGCTCGATCCCGGTCGCCATGACGTCGGCCGAAGTGCGGCGCAAGCTCATCTCGACGCTGATGCGCGCCTCCGGACGTCGGCTCGAGACGCCTGAGCAGGCCGCGGCGTTTCTGGAGCGCGAGCTCGACTTCTCGATCTCCCACACGTTCGGCGGCAACTCCTCCTGCGTGGAGATCGTCACCGGCCAGCGCGACTACGTGATCTGCGACTTCGGCTCGGGGGCGCGCGTGTTCGGCAACGAAGTGCTCGCCACGCGAGGGCCGTCGGGTCAGCGCTTCCACGCGTTCATGTCGCATCTGCACCTGGACCACATCATGGGCTTTCCGTTCTTCATGCCGATCTACACGGCCGGCAACACGGTCCGGATCTACGGCTGCCACGCCGAGCTGGAGCAAGCGTTTCGCGGTCAGCACGCAGCACCGTTCTTCCCGGTGGACTTCGGGCGCCTGCCGGCGACGATCGAGTTCGTCCGGCTCGAGCCGGACCGGGACTACGACATCGCCGGCCTGCGCGTACGACCCAAGCTCCAGCGCCACGGTGGCGACTCGTACGGCTATCGATTCCAGGCCGGTGACAAGGTCGTGGTCTATTCAACGGACGCCGAGCACAAGCAGGACGACCTGACGGAGATCAAGGCGTTCGCGGAGTTCTTTCGCGACGCCGATCTCGTCGTCTTCGACTCGCAGTACTCGCTCGCCGAGGCCACCTCGATCAAGGAAGATTGGGGCCATTCGAGCAACGTCGTCGGGCTCGAGCTCTGCCAGATGGCGGGCGCCAAGCGTTTGTGTCTCTACCACCACGAGCCCGTATCCGACGACGAGCGAATCGCCGCGCTCCTCGCCGAGACGCGACGGCTCGAGGAGATCACCCGCGCGGAACGGCGGGTCGAGATCCTGGCGGCCTACGACGGCATGGAGATCAGTCTCTGAGTCTTCCGGCCTGAGCCGCAATGCACTGGTCGGAGCGACGCTGGGTTCGTGTCCTTTGCGGTAGTCGGGGTAAGCCGCTCGGTGTCGCGCTCCTCGCTCTCCTCCTGGCGATCGTGGTGGCCCCCGAGCTGTTCGGGTTGAGCCTCGTGCGGCTCGCTGCCTTCGACGCCTACCAGAAGTGGGCTCCCCGCGCGCGTCACTCCGCCCCCGCCGTGATCGTCGCGATCGACGACGAGAGTCTGCGCCTGCACGGGCAGTGGCCTTGGCCGAGGACCTGGCTCGCCGAGCTGATCACTCGGGTGGCGAAGGCCGGCCCGGCGGCAATCGGCATCGACATCGTGATGCCCGAGGCCGATCGGCTCTCGCCCGGCCGGCTGCCGGAGTTCGTGCCGGGAATGGGCGACGAGCTGATCCAGCGGCTGTCACGCCTACCGAGCAACGATGCGGTCCTGGCGCGCACGCTCCAGGCGTCGCCGATCGTGCTCGGGATCGCGGGGCTGGAGGTGCCTGCGCCGGAGGCGCGCGGCCACGTGCGACGCGTGCCGTTCAGGATCGTCGGAAGCGATCCAAAGGCGCGCGCGCGGCGCTTCGAGGCCACCTTGCACAGCGCCGAGGAGATCGACCGGGTCGCCAAGGGCCACGGACTCCTGAGCGTCGACACCGAGCGCGGCGTGGTGCGGCGCATGCCGCTGGTCGCCACCGTCGGCGATGCGCTGGTGCCCTCGTTCGGGATCGAGATCCTCCGCGTCGCGACCGGCGAGCGGCTGCTGACCGTGCGCAGCGGCGCCCGCGGCGTCGAGGCGGTCGGCGTGGGCGAGCTGTTCATTCCGACCGAGCCCGACGGCAGCGTTCGCGTGCACTTCGCGCGTCCCGATCCGGCGCGCTTCATCTCGGCGTCGGACGTGCTCGCCGGAAAGATCGACCCGCAGCAGCTCGAGCGCAAGCTGGTGCTGATCGGCGTCACCGCGCTCGGTCTGTCCGACTATCAGGCGACGCCGGTCGTGGACCGGATGCCCGGGGTCGAAATTCACGCTCAGCTGCTCGAGAACATCTTCGACGCCGATCTGCTCTCGCGGCCGCGCGCGGTCGCGTGGGCCGAGGCCGGCGCGCTGCTCGTCGGCGGCCTCGTGCTGATCTGGCTGATGCCGCGATCGTCGCCGGCGATCTCGGTGGCGGTGTACCTGGCGATGGTGGCCGGCATCGTGGCCGCGGGCGCGCTGCTCTACTTCAAGGGCGGGATGCTGTTCGACGCGGCCTCGCCGTCGCTGGCGCTCGGCGTGATGTTCACCGCGATGCTGGTCGTCACCTTGGCCGAGACCGAAGGCCAGCGCCAGTCGCTGCGCCGCCAGGTCGAGCAGCAGCGCGAGCAGGCCGCCCGCCTCGCGGGCGAGCTCGAGGCGGCGCGTCGGATCCAGATGGGCAGCCTGCCGGATGCGACGGCCGCGTTTCCCGGCGACACGCGGCTCGATCTCTACGCGCTTCTCGAGCCCGCGCGCGAGGTCGGCGGCGACCTCTACGACTTCTTCGCGCTCGACCGCGACCGTCTGTTCTTCCTGATCGGCGACGTCTCGGGCAAGGGATTGCCGGGAAGCCTCTTCATGGCCGTGAGCAAGGCCCTCTACAAGAGCGCCGCGCTGCGGGAGGCCGGTCCGGTCGACGCGATCATGCGCGAGGCGCACGACGAGATCTCGCGGGACAACGGCGAGGGGCTCTTCGTGACGATGCTGGCGGGAGTCCTGAACCTCCAGACCGGGCTGCTCGAGTACTGCAACGCCGGCCACGAGCCGCCCTATGTGCTGCCCAATGGCGACCGAGCGCTGGTCAAGCTCATGGAGGGCGGCGGCCCGCCGCTCTGCGCCATCGAGCGCTTTCCCTACGACGCGAGCACGCGCCGTCTGGCCCCGGGAGACACGGTGTGCCTGGTGACGGACGGCGTCCTGGAGGCGATGAGTCCGAAGGCGGAGGCGTACGGACGCAGCCGGTTCGAGGCGCTGCTGGAGAAGGTCGGCCGCGCGGTGACCGCCGCGGAGGTAGGCGAGGCGATCCGTCTCGAGGTCAGCCGATTCGCCGACGGCGTCGAGCAGTCCGACGACCTGGCGATTCTGGTGCTGCGCTGGAGGGGGCCTAGCGGACGCTGATTTCGACGCGCCGGTTCCGCGGCTCGGCGACTTCGTCCGCGGTCGGCACCTCGGGCTCACGCTCGCCGCGGCCGGCGACCGTGATCCTCACTTTTGGTATTCCGAGCTTCAGGAGCTCGTCGCGGCACCGCTCGGCGCGACGCAGCGAGAGCGCGTCGTTGTAGGCCTGGGCGCCGACCCGATCGGTGTGGCCGATGATCGCGATTTCCGGAGCCGGCCGCCGGGCGATCTCGGCGAAG
>DATEMW010000316.1:0-3862 GCA_035275385.1 Candidatus Methylomirabilota bacterium
GGCGCGATCCAGCCGCCGCCCGATTCGAGGAACGCGATGCGCACCTTCGGATGGCGATCGCACACGCCTTCCCAGATCACGCTCATCGCCGCCAGCATCATCTCCATGGTGTGGGAGACGATGTGCTTGGCTCCGCGCGTGCTGAACCGATCGACCCCGACCTGCGGCATGCCGCCGCTGGCGCCCTCGTGCAGGCCGATCGCGAAGTCGAGCTCCTCGACTGCCTTCCAGAACGGCGTGTAGTCAGGATGATGGAGCATGCGGTTGTTGTACGGGTTCGGCCGCAGGAAGCCGCCCCGCATGCCGAGCTCCTTCCTGGCGAAACGCATCTCGTTGATGGCGAGCTCGATCGACTGCATCGGCAGCATGGCGACGCCGAAGAGGCGGTCGGGATAGGGCTTGCAGTAGTCCGCGAGCCAGCGGTTGTAGGCCCGGCACATCGCCGCAGCAAGGCCGGGATCCTCGACCGCGCCGCTGAACAGGCCGATGCTCGGGTAGAGGAACGCGGCGTCGATGCCGTCGAGGTCCATGTCCGGAATGCGCGCGTGCGGATCGAAGCCGCCCGGGCGACCCTCGACGTACTTCATCTTCTCGTCGATCTTGCCGTCGCGGGAACCGATCCCTCCGACGACGCCCATGCCCTTGGAGCTGCCCAGCACCTTGCCCTCCACGAGCAGGCGCTCCTTGCCGTCGGTGTCGACGATCATCTTCGGCGCGCGATCGCGATACGCGGGGTCGATGTACTTCTCCCAGATGTCGAGCGGCTCAAGGATGTGACCGTCGGCGTCGATGACGTTGTACGTGCGCGCCATGGGAGGCCTCCTTGGTGTGGCGTAAGACTACACGATCCTGCGAGCCGGCTGCTAGACCTTGGTCTCCTCGACATTCCCTGGCCCAAAGTCGTAACCTCGGGGCCGGGAATCGCCGGAGACCGATCCGGGGCGATAGCCCGACCAAGGAGACGACCATGCTTCGATGCATCGTCGCCGTGACGACGCTCGCGCTCGCCGCTGCGGGCTGCGCGACCTCCCCGCCGCGTCCGGCCGATCTCACCCAGCTCAGCGTCAGCGACGCCGCGCAGCTGATCCGCGACGGGAGTGTCACCAGCGTCGAGCTGACCCAGGCGTACATCGCGCGCGCCGACGCCAATCCCGGCCTCAACGCCTACACGACCCTGGATCGCGCGGGCGCGATGGCGGCCGCGCGGAGGGCCGACGCCGAGAGTACCGCGCGCAAGATGGTGGGCCCGCTGCATGGTGTGCCGCTGGTCGTGAAGGACAACACGCACGTCGCCGGACTGCCGAACACCGCGGCGACGCCCGCGCTGCGCGGCTTCGTGCCGAAAGAGAACGCGCCGACGGTCCAGAAGCTCGTGGACGCCGGCGCGGTGGTCCTCGGCAAGACGAACATGCACGAGCTCGCGTTCGGCATCTCCGGCTACAACGAGGGCTTCTTCACCGCCCAGCCGATCGGGACCCGCAATCCGTATGACCGCACGCGCTTCGCCGGCGGAAGCTCGAGCGGCACCGGTGCCGCGATCGGCGCGCGGCTGGCGCCGGGCGGGCTCGGCAGCGACACCGGCGGCTCGGTCCGGATCCCCGCGGCGTTGTCGGGCGCGGCCGGCCTGCGCCCGACCATCGGCCGCTACAGTCAGGACGGCGTCACGCCGATCGCGCACTCGCGCGACACGGTCGGGCCGATGGCGCAGACGGTCGCCGACGTGGCGCTGCTCGACTCGGTCATCACCGGCGGCAAGGTGCCGGCGCCGGCGCCGCTGAGCGGCGTGAGGCTCGGTATCTATCGCGGATATTTCTTCAAGGACCTGGACGCGGACACGCGCGCCGTCACCGAAGCTGCGCTCGAGAAGCTCCGCCGGGTCGGCGTCACGATCGTGGACGTGGACATGCCGGATCTCCAGAAGGCGAACGACGCGGTCAGCTTCCCGGTCGCGCTCTACGAGGCGTACGACGACCTCAAGGCGTACCTCGCGAAGTACCAGACCGGCGTGACGGTCGAGCAGGTGGCCGCGCAGATCGCGAGTCGGGACGTGAAGGGCACCTATGCCGGGCTGGTCTTGCCGCGAAAGCTTCCGACGCCCAACGGGATGCTCGACGCGGCGCCGGTGTACGCCGCGGCCATGCGGGACGGCCGTCCGGCGTTGCTCAAGGTCTTCACCGACGTGTTCCAGCGCCACCGGATCGACGCGCTGATCGGTCCGACCACGCCGGCCGTTGCCGCGACGCAGGGGCCGGAGGCGAGCAGCCTGCCGACGTTCCTCTTGTTCATCCGCAACACGGACCCGGGAAGCAACGCGGGAATACCCGGCCTGACGATTCCGGCCGGCCTTGGGTCGTCCACCGGATTGCCCGTCGGGATCTCACTCGATGGGCCGCGCGACAGCGATCAGCGCCTGCTCGCGATCGGCATGGCGATCGAGCGCATTCTGGGTCGAACGCCGCCGCCCGGACGATAGGGTTCGCGGTGAGGCCGAGATTGTCAGCGCCAGGGCCGCTCGCGCGCGGCGGAGGTGAGCGACGATGACGTCTGGGTCGGCGCCATTCCACACGCAGGACTTTTCGCTCGTGCTCGGAGGGCCCGTCTATCAGCTCTGGCGCCGCTCGATGCTGTGCGGCCCGGCGCTGGAGCTGTTGATCCGCCGGGTGATCGGCATCCCGCTGTTCGCCTGGCTGCCCCTTTTGGCGCTGACCGGGGCGAGCGGCACCGCGCTCCCCGGCAAGCTCGCGATTCCGTTCCTGTACGACTTCGAGGCCCACGCGCGGCTCCTGATCGCGATCCCGCTCTTGCTCATTGCCGAGGTGGCGATCCACCAGCGCATGCGCGTCGTGGTGGGGCACTTCGTCGATTCCGGCATCGTCGGCGCCGAGGCGCTGCCCGGCTTCGAGGCCGCCATCGGCCGCGCGATGCGGCTGCGAAACTCCGTGGTCATCGAGCTCGTCCTCGTCTTCCTCGCGTTCGGCCTGAGCTGGTGGCTCTGGCGGGGGTGGAGCGGCCTCGAACAATCCACGTGGTACGGCGTCGTGGAAGGCGGCCAGGCGCGCTCGACCCTGGCAGGCTGGTGGTACGTCCACGTGAGTCTTCCCATCTTCCAGTTCCTGCTCTATCGGTGGTACTTCCGGATCTTCGTTTGGTTCACGTTCCTCCGTCAGGTGTCGCGCCTGCCGCTTCGGCTCACGCCGACGCATCCCGACCGCGCGGGCGGCCTCGGGTTCCTGAGCCTCAGCGCCGCCGCCTTCGCGCCGCTCATCCTGGCGCAGAGCGTGACGCTCGCCGCCGTTCTCGCCAACCGGATCCTCTACCAGGGGAAAGTCCTGTTCTCGTTCCAGTACGAGATCGTCGCCTTCGTGATCCTGCAGCTCCTTATGATTCTCGGGCCGCCCACCGTGTTCATGGGGAAGCTGATCGCGCTCAAGCGCCAGGCTCGATGGGACTACGGCACCTTGGCCGCTCGCTACACCAGTGAGTTTCACGAGAAGTGGATCGGGAGAAAGGCTCCGCCGGGCGAGGCGCTGCTGGGTAGCGCGGACATCCAGTCGCTCGCGGATCTGGCCAACAGCTACGGGGTCGTCAGTGAGATCAAGCCGGTGCCGTTCGGCAAGGAGACGATCGTTCCGATCGCGCTGGCGACCGTGATCCCGCTGCTGCCGCTCTTGCTCACGGTCGTGCCGGCGGCCACGATCGTCAAAGGGCTATTCGGCTTGCTACTGTAGGGCGGGACCTTCAGCGAGCCGGACGAAGCCGCGACGCGATGACGAACGCGGCCAGCGGCGCCGCCACGAAGCTGCCGAAGAGCCAGCCGCCGGCCAGCGCGGCCGTCGGCCGCGACGCGCCGGCGGCGAGGCCG
>DATEMW010000317.1:0-21909 GCA_035275385.1 Candidatus Methylomirabilota bacterium
CCGCTGTGCTCTCGCCCGGCGCGCGGCGCGGCTCCGAGCTCTTCCCGCCGCGCACGAGCTGAAGGTGTCGCGCCGGCGCAGCGCCCGCCAGCACCTCGAATCCAGGCGCTGCCAGCTCCGCGTCGAGTCGGCCGTGGCGCAAGTCGTCCACGCGATCGTCGTCGGTCGCGGCCCCGAGCACGGTGTTCGAGATGCGGGCGGAGGACGAGGACGGGGCGCCATAGCCGGCGGTCGTGAGGATCTCGGTGGCGCGCGACGTCAGCGCCTGCAGCTCGGCGCGAATCGTCCTCATGTCCTCGGCGGCCGTGCGCGGGTCGTGCAGCTGGCTCCGACGCCCGCGCCGCACGACGTCGATGAACCGGGCCAGACGCTCTGAATCCTGGCGCGCGAGCTGATTCACGGCCCAGAGGAACGGCGTCGGCTTGGGCAGCTGCCGGACGGTCTGCGCGTCCTCGGCGCGCCCGGCGGCTTTCAGCGCGGCCGCCTTCGCATTGCGGGCGGCGGTGAATTCGCCGGGCGGCACGCCGTACAGCTCGTCGAGCTCGCGGGTGACGTCGGTCACCCGCTCAGCGTACCGCGTTCGATCAGCCTCGGGTCGGCGAGAAACGAATGGGCCGGGAAGGACGTCCCCGGCCCATCATCGGTGGCAAGAGCTCCGAAGCGAAGTGGGGCCTTCCGTGCTACAGGGCCATCGCGGCCTTGACGACCGCCTTCTTCGTCTTCAGCATCATGCGCTCTGCCTTGTGCGGCGACGCCGAATGGTTCGTCGCGTGGATCGCTCTGCGGCTCGCCTTGACGGCGCGGCGGATCGACTGATCCATCTGTCGCTTCCACCGTGTCACCTGTTTGTGCGCACCAGCCCTGTCGAGTCTCACTACGAGTCTGTGCATTGTGCTCCTCCTTATTTCCAACGTCTCACGCCGCCGAAAAATTCGGAAAAGATTCGAGGGCGAAAATCACCAATGAATTCGCGGATTTTATTTTCTTGGTAGGCGGACCAGGGATCGAACCTGGGACCTCGGCCTTGTAAGGGCCGCGCTCTTCCAACTGAGCTATCCGCCCGGGGCGCGAGCAACGGCGAACAGGGACGATCGCCATCGTAGCATTCCCGCGAGCGGCGAGCGGAGCCATCTACCGCAAGATCGCCCAGAGCGAACCGAGCCAGCTGCCGACCTTCTCGAGCCACGTCTCGCCCGCCGGCACGCGGCTCACGACGACGTCGTCGATCCACGCCTTCAACGGGCCTTCGGCCACGAAGCGCACGTCGAGATCGACGCGATCGCCCGAGTTGAAGTCGAGCCGATAGAACTGCCAGCCCTTACCGACGCCCTTGATCTCGATCCTCGGCTCGTCCCAGGCGACCGACCCGCCGTTCGGGCTCAGCCACAGGTCGCCGTCGTGGTCCATGCGGTCGACCTTCGCCCAGAACTGCACGTTGTAGCCCGTGCGCGGCCTCACGCGGATGCGCTGCGAGAGCGTCGAGTAGACCTCGTTCTGCTTGTCGCTGCGATGCTCGACCAAGAGCGCGAAGCGGCCGCCCGAGCGGTGCTCGGTCGGGTCGGAGCGCCAGTCGGCGACCGCGAGCTGGCCGGTCTGCGAGCTCCGGGTCGCCAGATACTGGTTCAGCCGCGAGGCGCCGCGGTAGGCGGGAAAGTCTTCGAGCCAGCCCGTGCCCCAGCCGACCAGGCGCGTCTCGAACGATCCGTTCACGAGATTGTTGGACGTCGCGGGCAGCAGCACGAAATACCACAGCGCGACGAAGAACAGCATGAGCCACGTCGCGAGCATCACCGTGATCGAGAGCTTGGGCGAGTTCAGGTAGAACTGCACGAGGAACTCGCTCGCGCCGTCCGACATCCGATCGATCGCGCGATCGTACATCGCCGCTCTTTCCTCCCGGCTGGTCCGTCCTCTCACGTTAAGCCACCCAAAGATGGTCGATCCGTCCGCGGCGTCATCCGGCTCACGCGGCGCGCTCGGGTCTCGGGAATCGGCTACTTCGCCGACACGCTGCGCTGGTCGAGGTCGTGCTCCCACGCCGGATCCGCGACGTGGCGCAGCTCGTGGGCCAGGCACTCGTAGTCTCCGTCGGCGCAGTAGACCTCGATGCGGCCGTTGGGGTAGCGCACCGTGCAGCCGCGGTTGTTGCTGCCGCCGGCGGCGCACACGTGGCGCACGTCACCGATGTAGAGCGTGACGGGGCCGTTGCGGTAGCCGACGAACGGCGCCGTCGCGCATCCGCCGACCAGGACTGACACCGCGCAGACTGCCGCAAGCCACGCGAGACGCATCGGGACGGAGAAAAAAGCAGGAAAGGTGCCAGACCGGAAGCGCCTGAAAATATCACAGCATACGGGCAGATTCGCGGGCCGGCAGCCGCCGCCGCCGAGCAGGCTGGCACGCCGGTGACAAATAACGGAAGGTCGCGTGACCGAACGCTACTTCGGCCAGCGCGGCGAGGAAAGCTCGATCCGCCACCGCGGGCCGTCGACGAAGAACGGTCCCTCGAACCCGACGAACGCGGGCACCGGGCCGGCGAGTATCCAGAACGTCAGGTCCGGCGGCTCCTTGCCTGCCACCTTCGCGAACACACCCGCGATGCCGCCGACCTCGAGATCGACGAGATAGCGGGTCGCGGTGCGGCGCGAGTCGCCGATGACGATGGGATCCTCGCCGACCGCACGCATGGTGCTCTTGATGAGCCGCGGCTTCGGCGTGAATGCGAGCACGTGACCGGTGGCGGTCTCACCGCGCGCCAGATTGTTGAGGATCGTGGCCGTCATGCCGTTGTAGACGTCGTCCGGCAGCTCGATCGAGCCCGAGAGCTCCTCGGTGTCCTTCTTGCCGCGCTCGCGCTGCTTGACCTCGTACCGCGCCGGCTCGCGGGTGAACGAGACCTCGACCTCCGCCGGAAACGACGGGCCCCGCTGGATCTGCCGGTAGGTCAGGAGCTTCAGGACGGGCCGCTGCGAGTAGGTCACCCACTCGTCCTGCAGCGAACCGTCGCGAAAGCGCCACGTGAGGCGGCTGTCCATGCGATCGCCGTGCGGCGTCGCGGTGAGCTCACCGTACCCGAGCGTCTGACCCTGCATCGAGCGCAGCACCAGGAAACCGTGCGTCGTGCCTTCGGGGAAGCGCACCTTGACGGGATCCGCGGCGGCGCTGACGGTCGCGAGCAGCGCGGCGACGCCAAGCCATGTGAGGAGACGGGTAGACGTGCGGAGCGACGGCGCCACGAGACGATGCCTCAGCTCGAGAGTCCCAAGCTCGACAGGCGCGCGCGCGTCGGCACGCCGTCGGCGTCCCAGCCGCGCAGCGCGTAGTAGTCGTCGAGCATGGCGGAGAGCTCGTCCGGCGGGCAATGCATACCGGCCGACGGCCCGTCGGGGATCGGCTCGTGCATCACCTTCCACGGCAGCACGTCCTGCGTGCGCCGCACGCCTTCGCGCACGTTGAAGAGCCGCTCGAGGTTGATGATGCGCTCGCCGACGCGCTCGAGCTCGTCGACGCTCACGTCCCAGCCGGTGACCGCGCGCACCATCGTCGCGTAGGGCTCGCCGACGAAGAGGCCGAAGCCGCGCTCAGAGGTGAAGCGGCACATGACCAGCGAGTCGCCGACCGCCGTGAAGTGCTGGCTTCGCGCGGCGAACGCGGGCTTGTCCTTGGTGGAGCGCCGGTCGAAGCCCTGCGCGTACTGAGGCGTGGGCCGCGTGTCGTGGTGGCTGCCGCCGCGGGTCGCGGTCGCGTAGCCGATCGAGAGCCCCTTGAGAGCCCGGGCCGAATGGGCCGGGAGCTCCAGCCCCTTCACGGCGTAGACGAGCTTCGTGCCCTCCGGGTGCACCGACGCGGCGAGCCGCCAGGCGCCCTCGGCCAGGCGTGCGCCGAATCCGTCGCGCCGCGCCGTCATCTCGACGAGCTTCAGCATGCCGCGCCAGTCACCCCAGCCGAAGTCCACGCCGAGATCGCGCCGCTCGAGCCAGCCGCGCTCGAGCGCCTCGGCCACGAACGCGAGCGTGACGCCCATCGAGATCGTGTCCATCCCGTGCAGATCGCAGAGGTCGTTGGCGAGCGTCAGCGCCTCGGGATTCGAGATCCCGAGCATCGGCCCCAGCGCGAAGATCGTCTCGTACTCGGGCATCTTCGCCCGGGCGCCGGCGAACTCTCCCTCGTCGATCTTGTATTGCTTGCCGCACGCCACCGGACACTTGAGACAGGTCGTGTCGCGGTCGTGATAGTGCAGCTTCATCTCCTCGCCGGACACCGCCCGCGCCTCGGCGAACGTCTCCTGGCGCAGGTTGTAAGCTCCGAGGCCGCCGAGCGCGTTGATGGGGCCGACGAGAAACGGCGTGCCGAACGTCGTCAGCGCCTTGGTCCCGGTCTTGAGCGGCTCGCGCGTGCCGTCCACGAGCGCTCGGAGCGCGGCCGCGTCGGCGACGTCGGTCTTGCGCGTGCCCCTGACGACCACCGCCTTGAGATTCTTGCTGCCCAGGACGGCGCCGATGCCGCCGCGGCCCGAGACACCTTCGCGGTTCTTCCAGTAGTGCGCCATCGCCGCGAAGCGCACGCGATGCTCGCCGGCAGGCCCGATCGCGATCGCGTCGGCGTCGGCGCCTTCGGCGTCGATCAGCGCGTTCACCGCGTCGCGCGTGCTCTTGCCCCAGAGCGCCTGCGCCGGCTTCACGGTCGCGCCGGTCTCGGTCACGACCAGATAGGACGGCACCGCGGAGCACCCGGTGATCGCCACCGCGTCGAAGCCCGTGCGCTTGAGCGTCGCCGGAAAGCGCCCGCCGAAGGTCGAGTCGAAGAAGAGGCCGGTGAGCGGCGACTTCGTCGCGACGCACGCGCGGCTGTTGCCGGGCACCGTCGTGTCGGTGATCGGTCCCACGCCGAAGACCACGTGGTTGTGCGCGTCGAACGGATCGATACCGGCGGGGACGTGATCGTAGAGGACGCGGGCCGCGAGCCCGTTACCGCCGAGGAGCGCCCGCGCGCTCGCCTCGTCGAGCGGGTCGACGCGGGTCGCCCCGGTCGTCAGATCGACGAACAGCAGGCGCCCGCCGTACCCCTTCACCGCCCGATGTCTTTCAGTCCCTTGCGGGCCTTCTCGAGCACGTCGGCGGGCGCGTCCTTCTGCGCGAGGAGCTTTCTGTAGACGACCTCGGCCGAGTCGTTCTGCTTGAGCGCGGCGAAGGCGGCCCCGGCGCCGAGCAGCCCGTTGCGTCCGGCGGGCGTATCGGGGGCGACGTACGCCGCGGTCATGAAGTACTCGGCGGCCGCGAGCTGGTCGCCCTCACCCTGGTACGTCTCGCCGATCGCGCCGGCCGCCGACGCGACCACGCTGTTGTCGTCGGCTCGCACGAGGCGATCGAGGACCTTTCGCGCGTCGTCCCAGCGCTTCTCCTGGGTGAGCAAGCGCGCGTAGCCGAGCGCCATCTCGGGCCCCAGGTCGGCGCCGCTCGGATCCTTCATCACACGCGTGTAGGCCTCGAGCGCGGCGGTGCGATCGCCCGCGGCGTCACGGGCCCGCGCGAGGGCCAGCCAGGCGCGCTGGGCACGCGGGTCGTTCGGCGAGCTCGCCACGAATTGTTCGAGCACCGGGCGCGCGGCGTCCGGCTTTCCGAGCTCCACCTGCGCCTCGGCGACCGTCACGCGCGCCGGCTCGAGAAACGGGCTCTTCGGATAGAGCTTCTCCATCGTGGTGTAGGCGTCGATCACGGTGGGCCAGGCGGACGCCGCCGCCGCGCCGGCGCCGACGCGCTCGAACGCGTCATCGGCCGCTTCGTCGGACGGAAAGTCAGCGGCGAGGCGCTTGGCTGTCGTCAAGGCGCCGGGCCAGTCCTTCTCGTCGACCGCGATCGCCGTCAGCACGTACAAGAGCCGCGGCGCCGAGCGCGCCTTGGGCGCCAGGCCGAGCGCCGACGACGCTGGCTGCTTGAACCCCTTCGCGTCGCCTTGATGGAACGCCACCACGGCGAGCCCGTATCCCGCGACGGCCGCGACATCCGAGGTGCCGCTGTCGCGCGCCTCGGTGAGCTTGCTCGACGCCTGTGCCCATTGGCCTTGGGCCAGCGCGGTGGAGCCCAGGCCCAGCGCCGCGAGCGAGCCGACGCCCTCGGCCTGAGCCCGTCCAAACGCGGTGGCCGCCTCGACCGGACGCCCGGCCGCCAGCATCGCGGCGCCGAGTGCTGCCTGAGCCCGTCCCAGGAGCGGCGGGAACGGCACACGACGGATCCAGTCGCGCAGCGGCGCCTCGGCGCCCGACGGATCGCCCGCTCGGATCATCAGGATCGCCCGATTGAGTCGCGCGAACTCCGTCCGCGGCGCGCTCGGGAACGTATTGATGACCCGGTCGAGCAGCTGGCGCGCTTCCTCGCGATCGGCCTCCTTGCGCAGGGCCAATTCGGAGGCGAGCTCGAGCGCGTCTGGCGCCTGCGGATCGCCCGGCAGCGCCTTCGCGAACTCGAGGAATTCCTTGCGCGCCTCCGGCAGCTTGTCGTGGCGCATCAGCGCCCACGCCAGGCCGAGCCGCGCGGCCGGCGCCTGCGGGGCGTTCGGGGCGTCGGTGATCACGCGCCGGAACGCGGTCGCGGCCGCCGCGTGATCGCCCGCGTAGTACGCGGCCTCGCCGCGGAGCAAGAGCGCTGCGACCCGCGTGTCGATCGACGGCGCCGCCGAGACGATAGCGGGAAGGTCGCGATTGGCCTGCGCGTACTCGCGGAGGTCGAAATTCGCCTGGGCCAGCCGATATCCCGCGTACCAGCCGGTCGGGCTGGTGGGCTCCATCCGCTGCGACAGCTCGTACTGGGTGCGGGCTTCGTCGCGGTTGCCGGCGAGTCGATAGCCTTCGCCCTTGAGCAACAGCACGTGCGCGCGGATCGCGTTCGTGAGCGTGGCACCCAGGAGCTCCTGCGTGAGGTTCGGCACCTCGGCGGGCTTCTTGGATTCGATCAGCGTGCGCACCATCCGGATCTGGAGCGGCACGACCAGCGGCGAGCGGCGCGTCTCGAGCCCGCGCACGATGTTCTTGGCGCCCTCCGGGTCGGTTGGGAGCAGCGCCATCGCGAGCCCCGCCTCGACCCACGGCCGCTCGGGGCCCGGCTTGGGCGACGCGAGGTAGGCGCGGAACGCCGCGGCGCTCTCCGGGTAGCGCTCCGCCGCGAGACTCCACCAGCCCAGGCGAGCCCGGCCGGTATCGAGCAGCGGGTGCGCTCCGCCCTGCACGAACTGCGTCAGCGAGCCGATCGCGCGGTCATACTGTCCAGCCCGTCCGAGCGCCTCGCCGAGCCAGAACAAGACGTCGCGAGAGAGCGCGGGTGTCGGGCGCGCGGCGAGCGCGGTCCACGCGGCCACCGCATCGTCGTGGCGGCCGAGCGCGTAGTTGGAAAGCCCCAACCCGTGGCGGGCCCAGGCCTCGAGCTCGGCGGGCGTCGCGGACTGGAACTGCGCGAACGTATCGCGCGCCCGGGTCATATCGTTGAGCCGGAGCGCGGTCCAGCCGCTCGAGTGCAGGCTCCACAAGGTGAAGTCAGCGGTGCGCGGCCCTCGCGCGATCTGGCGGAACAGCGCGTCGGCCTGCTGGACGCGATCCATCCGGTAGTACGTCTCGCCGAGCCAGTAGCGCGCCTCCGTCAGGAAATCGCGCTCCTTGCCGCGGCGAACGGCGGCCTCGAGATCCGTCACCGCGTCGTCGTATTCGCCCTTGGCGAAGTGCGCGCGGCCGCATTCGAGGGCCTTGGACACGATGCCGAACGCCGCGCCCACGCACGCGAGCGTGCCCGTCGGCATCAGGGGCGCCGTCGGCTTGGGCGCGGCCGGGGCGACGATCGGCGCCAGCGGCATCGCCGGCAGCTCGGACGGCGACGGCGGCAACGGCAGGTCGATGACCGCGATCGGCGGCTTCTCGATCGGCGCCTCGGCGAACGGGATGAGCGCCCCGAGATCGGGCGGCGGCGGCGTCAGCGGGAGCAAGGTCGCGGCAGCGGCGAACGGCGCGGCCACCAGCGCCGCGAGCAGCACGAGCGCGTACAGCCGGCGCTTCACGACTTCTTCTCGCCGCCCGCGGCGGGCTTGCTGGGCTGGCCCGGCTGGGTCGGCTGCGCTCGGAGGGCGGCCGCCCGCTCCCGCGCAAAGTCCCGCAGCCGCGTGTCGGGGCTCTTCGTGGCAACGGCGTCGTAGGCCGCGAGCGCCGCGCGGATCTCGCCGAGCTGCTCGCGCGCCAGGCCCAGGCCGGCGAGCGCGCGATAGCGGTCCCCTGGCTCGAGGTTCTTCGCGTTGCCGACCGCCTCGAACGACTTCGCCGCCTCCTTGTAGCGGCTCAGCTTGAGCTCGGACTCACCCTCGAGCAGGAGCGCGCGCGCGCGAAGCGTTTCCTCGTCGCTCCCCGCCGCCGCCTTGGCCTGCGTGGCCGCCTGCGTCCACTCCTTCTTCTTGAACGCCGACTCGGCGAGATCGTAAGCCGCCTGGTACGCGAGCGGGTGGTTGGGGTATTCCTTGCGCAGCCGCGCCCACGCCGCCTGCTGGGCCTTGACGTCGCCGTTCTTGCCCGCGATCATGCCCGCGTCGTAGAGCGAGTCCGCGGTCGCCGACGACTGCGTCGTCTGTGAGCTCGCGGACTTTTGCTGGCTGGGCTGTGAGCTCGTCGCCTTTTGCTGGCTGGATGTCCCGGACTTGGCCACGCCGTCGGTAATCGCCCGCTTGGCGGCCGGCACCATCTGATGATTCGGATTCGCGGCGATGAAGGCCTGGAGCTCCTTGACGCCGGCCTCTCGCTCACCCGCGGCCAGGCGCGTCACCCCGAGTAGATAGTGGGCGTCAGGTGCGAGCTTGCTCTTTGGATACTTCGTCTCGAACGTCGACAAGAGCGGCACCGCCTCCGAATACTTCTTCGTCTCGACGAGGGTCTGCGCCAGGTAGAAGGTGGCGGAGCCGGCCTGAGCGTGATCGGGCCACGTCTTGAGCAGCTCACGGAACGCCTTGATCGCCGCTTCCGGCCGCTTCAGCTCGAGATCGCACAGGCCCACGCCGTAGATGGCCTCCGGCGCCATGGGTGAGGCGGCGTCCTTGCTGATCACGTCGTCGTAGGCCGAGCGCGCGGCGGCGTACTGCTTGAGTCGATAGAGCGACTCGGCTTCCCAGAAGCGACTCTCGAGCTGCTGCGCCGGCAAGTTCGCGATCGCGCGCAGCCGACGGAACGACTCGAGCGCCTTCTCGGGCTCGCCCATCACGAGCCGCGTGCGGCCCAGGAGCAAGGTGGCCTGAGCGATTCGCGGATCGTTCGGGTTGTCGGCGACGAAGCGCTCGAGCGTGCGGCGCGCGACCGGGTGGAGGCCATCGGCGAACGCACGCTCGCCCACGAGCCACAGCCGGTCCGCCTCGGTCAACGCGAGCGCGGGCGCAGCAGAAAGTGCGGCTAGCAGAATCGACGCCAACGCCGGAATAGAAAGCAGGCGGCGCGTCATGATGACAGCCCATCCTAGCACGCCTGTGGTACGGTCTCGACGTGGCTCTGTGCGTCTTCGATCTCGATCACACCCTGATCCAGACGCCCCTCGACCTCGCCGCGATGGCCGTCGACATGCGCAAGCTGATCGAGAGCGAGTGCGGCCCCCTACCAGCCCGAAAAGAGCGCTACCGCGTCGGCGAGCTGATCGCGCACTGCCAGACGAACGTGCCGGCGCTGGAGGCCGCCCTCTGGGAGGTCGCGCTCGACCACGAGCGCCGCGCCATGGAGATCGCAGCGCTCGAGCCGGGCGCGCTCGCGGCCGTCGCGGGCGCCCGGCGCCGCGGCTTCGCGACCGCGATCTGGACCAACAACGCGCGCGAGCTGACCGTGCCCGCGCTCGCGCGCCTGGGGCTCGTCGACGAGCTCGACCTGGTCGTCACCCGCGACGACATGCGCGCGCTCAAGCCCGATCCCGACGGCTGGCGCGTGATCGCCGAGCACTTCGCCGAGCGGGAGGGCGCCTGCGACCCCCGCCACGCGGTCGTCGTCGGCGATTCGTGGGTCGACGGCGTCGCGGCCGCGAAGGCCGGCGTGCCGTTCATCGCGTATCGAGCACGACAGGAAGACCTCGACCGCTGGCAGATCACGCCGATCGTCCATCTCGACGATCTGGCTCTGCTGCCCGCGTGGCTGCCCACGCGACGCGCCGGGCGGGACTGACGTGGAGCTCTTCGGCGAGCCCGAGCGTGCAACGGCAGCCCCGCGCCCGCCGGCGCCGCTGGCCGATCGGATGCGACCCCGCTCGCTGGACGAGATCGTGGGCCAGGAGCACCTGCTCGGTCCGGGGCGCGTTCTCAGAGCTGCGATCGAGACCGGTGAGCTGCACTCGATGATCCTCTGGGGCCCGCCGGGCTCCGGCAAGACCACGCTCGCCTCGCTGATGGCCAGCGTGACCGGCGCGCGCTTCGTCGCGTTCTCGGCCGTGCTGTCGGGCGTCAAGGAGATCCGCGAGGTGATCGGCGAGGCCGAGCGCGAGGGCACGCGGCGCGGGCTCCGCACGATCCTGTTCGTGGACGAGATCCACCGGTTCAACCGCGCCCAGCAGGACGCCTTCTTGCCGCACGTCGAGAAGGGCACCGTCGTCCTGGTCGGCGCCACGACCGAAAATCCGTCGTTCGAGGTCAATGGGGCACTCCTCTCGCGCTGCCGCGTCTACGTGCTGCGCGCGCTCGAGGACGACGACCTGCTCGCGATCATGCGCCGGGCGCTCGCGGACGGCGGGCGCGGCCTGGCGTCGTTACGTCCGGAGGCGACCGACGAGGCGCTCCGGTCGATCGCCCGGGTGGCGAACGGCGACGCGCGCGTCGCCCTGAACGTGCTCGAGGTCGCCGTCGCGCTGACGCCGTCGGCCGGCGGCGCGCGGCGCGTGACCGACGCGACCATCCGCGAGGCCGCACAGCGGCGCACCCTGCTCTACGACAAGTCCGGCGAAGAGCATTACAACCTGATCTCGGCGCTCCATAAATCGCTGCGCGACTCGGATCCGGACGCCTCGCTCTACTGGCTCACGCGGATGCTCGAAGCCGGCGAGGATCGTCTCTACATCGCGCGGCGGCTCGTCCGCTTCGCGTCGGAGGACGTGGGCAACGCCGACCCCGGCGCCTTGACCATGACGCTCGCAGCCAAGGACGCCTACGACTTCCTGGGCGACCCCGAGGGCGAGCTGGCGCTCGCCCAGGCCACGCTCTACCTGGCGCTCGCGCCCAAGTCGAACGCGGTATACGTGGCGCACAACGAGGCGAAGGAAGACGTGGCCCAGCGTCCCGCCGAGCCGGTACCGCTCCACATCCGCAACGCGCCGACGCGGCTCATGAAGGACGTCGGGTACGGCGCCGGCTACCAGTACGCGCACGACGCGCCGGACGCGCGCGTGGACCAGGAGGATCTACCGGCCTCGCTGCGCGGCCGCCAGTACTACCGTCCCACTGACCGGGGGCTCGAGGCCGAGCTCGGCCGCCGGCTGGCTGAATGGAGACGTTGGAGATCGGAGCGTCAAGGCCCTAGGCTATAGAGGATGTGGCCGCTCAACCTCCTCAAGCGGCGGCACTGGATCTTCCTCGGGGCCTGCGTTCTCTTTCTTCTGTCCTACTTCGGCTTCATCGGCTGGGGCAAAGTCGCCCAGGCGCTCGAGCGGCTGGCCGACCAGCCCGCCGTCCGCGAACGGTTCTCGACCCCCATCGGACGCGGCGAAGCCATCGTGACCTCGTTCATGTTCGTGCTACTGACGCCGCTCGCGATCGCGGCGGCTCTCGGCATCGTCGCGTTCTTCGGAGCCATCGGCGCCGGCATCCTCCGGGCGCTCTTGCCTGTACGGGACGTGCCGGACTACATGTTCCTGACCATCGCGTATGTCGGCGTTTTCATCGGGATCTTTCTGACCCGGGCGCTCTGGATCGGGCCGGCCTACGAGTTCATCGGCCTCATCGCCAAGGCCATCCTCATCGCCACCGGTCCGGCCTGATCGGGTTGAGCGGCCCCTCAGGCCTCTGCTGCTAGAATGGCTGGTATGCCTCGCCTGCGCGTGGGCGTGGTCTTCGGCGGGCGCTCGGGGGAGCACGAGGTCTCGCTCGCCTCCGCAGCCTCGGTCATCGGCGCCCTCGAGGAGCGCGGTCACTCTGTCGTCCCCATCGGCATCGCCCGCAACGGACGCTGGGTCGTCGGCGGCGACCCCCTGCGCGCGCTGGCGTCCGAGGCGCGCGTCGCGCTGCCGTCGGACGACGCCGACGGCGCCGTGAAGAAAGCCCTCGCCAACCGCGCCGAGGCCGCGGACAACGCCTCGGGCCAGAGCCTGGCGCGCACCGAGCCCGCCGGCAGCCTCCCCCTCGAGCTTCGTCAGGGCCTCGACGTGGTCGTGATCATGCTCCACGGGCCCTACGGCGAGGACGGCACGATCCAGGGCCTGTTCGAGCTCGCCGACGTCCCGTACGTGGGTGCCGGCGTGCTCGCCTCCGCGGTCGGGATGGACAAGGCCGCGATGAAGGCCGTATTCCAGGCGCACGGCCTGCCGATCGTGGAGCACGTGCTCGTGATGCGACACGAGTGGCGCCAGGCTCCGGAGCGGGTCGGCGCGCGCGTCGCGCAGACCGTGGGCTTTCCGTGCTTCGTCAAGCCGGTGAACCTCGGCTCGAGCGTCGGGATCAGCAAGGTCGCGAGCACGCGCGAGCTGCCCGCCGCGATCGATCTGGCGGCGCGCCACGACCGCAAGATCATCATCGAGCGCGGGATCGACGCGCGGGAGATCGAGGTCAGCGTGCTGGGCAACGAGGAGCCGAAGGCGTCGTTGCCGGGCGAGATCAGCTACGACGCCGAGTGGTACGACTACTCGACGAAGTATCTCGAGGGCCAGTCGCGCCTCACGATCCCGGCGCCGGTCTCCCCCGAGATCACCCGGCGCCTGCAGGAGCTCGCGGTCGCCGCGTTCCGCGCGATCGACTGCTCGGGCATGGCCCGCGTCGACTTCTTCGTCGAGCGCGCCACCGATCGCGTCGTGGTCAACGAGATCAACACGATCCCGGGGTTCACCGCGACGAGCGCCTACGCCAAGATGTGGGCGGCCTCGGGCTTGCCCTACGCCGATCTGGTCGATCGCCTGATCGAGCTCGCCCTCGAGCGGCACCAGAGCAAGGGATCGGGGTGACCGTCCAGGTCGTCATCGCGGGCGGCGGCACCGGGGGCCACACGAGCCCCGGCCTCGCGGTGGCGGCCCTCCTGCGCGAGCGCTCGATCTCCTGTGCGTGGATCGGCTCGCGCTCCGGCATCGAGTCCCAGCGCGTCCCTCCGACCGGCATCCCCTACGTCGCGATCTCGACCGGCAAGCTGCGCCGCTACTGGGCGTGGCAGAACGTCGGTGATCTGGCGATCAACGTGCCGATGGGCATCGGCGCTGCGTTCGGCGCGCTTCGCGCGCTGCGCCCCCGGGTCGTCTTCGGCACCGGCGGTTTCGTGGCGCTGCCGGTCATGTTCGCCGCGGCGGTCTTGCGCGTGCCGATCGTCCTGCACGAGCAGACGGCGGTGCCGGGTCTCGCAAACCGGATCGGCGCGCGCTTCGCGCAGCGGATCGCGGTCACCTTTCCCGACGACCGGGGCCGCTTTCCGGCCTCGCGTGTGGTCGTGACGGGCAATCCACTCAGGCCCGAGCTCCGGTCCGGCTCGCGCTCGGGCGCGATCGCGCGGTTCGGACTCGATCCGGCTGTCCCGCTCGTGTACGTGACCGGCGGCGCGCTCGGCGCGCACCGGATCAATCGGGTCGTCGGTGACGCGCTCCCCGCGCTGCTCGCGCACGTCCAGATGATCCACCAGTGCGGCGACAACGCCGCGACGGGCGACCGGCAGTGGCTCGAGGAGCGGCGCGCGGCGCTGCCGCCCGGCCTGGCCCGTCGCTACACCGTCGTGCCCTACGTCGGCGCCGAGCTCGCCGAGATCTACGCGGCCGCCGCGCTGGTGGTGGCGCGGGCCGGAGCCGGAACCGTCAATGAGTGCTGCCAGCTCGGGGTTCCGGCGCTGTATATCCCCCTGCCGGGAACCAGCGGCGACGAGCAGACCGCGAACGCCCGGCTCGTCGAGCGCGCCGGCGGCGCCGTGGTGTTGCCGCAGGCCATGCTGACGCCCGAACGGCTCGAGCGCGAGATTCGCGCTCTGGTGGCCGACCCGGCGCGCCTCAAACAGATGGGCGAGCAGGCGCGCACGATCGGGGTCCCCGACGCGGCCGAGCGCATCGTCGCGGTCTTGAGCGAGTTCTGCCGATGAGCCGTGAGATTTCCCGAGCACCGCGCGACGTGGGCGCCTCTCGTGCCCGGGATGCTCAGTCCGGTCGATAGGGAGCGGGCCGACGACCGCGCAGGTCGAAGCGCAGCACGCAGCCCTCGCAGCGTGGCATCGAGCGGCAGTTCGAGTGGCCGACCGCGGCGACTAAAGCGTGCAGCTCGTTGAACAGCGCGGGATCGGACGGCAGATGGGCCTCGAGCCAGGCGCGAAGCTCTTCTTTGGTCGCTTGGGCGCCAACCAGCCGGTGACGCGCAAGCACGCGGCGGATATGTACGTTGGCGACCGGCACAGGCCGGCCCGCCGCGGACGGCGCGCGGCCCGGCCACCAGCCCTGCGGCCCGAACCGCCCGCGCAGAGCCTCGTAGAGCCTGAGCAGGCGGGCCTTGACGCGATCCGACGGCGGGCCCGGAACGCCGCGGCGCGCGGCTGAGCCGATGCTGGGGCTCATCGTCCTCCTCCAGGCGCTGCTGTTCGCGGTGAGCGGCCCACCGACTTCACCCGAGTACCTGCCGATCCGGGTCGCCGAGGCCGAGGGCTACTTCGCCGCCGAAGGGCTCGCCGTGACCGTCAGGACCACGCGGGCCGAATCGGGGGCCGCCGAGGCATTGGCGCAGGGCCAGGCCGACCTCGCCGCGACCACCCTCGAGGCGATCCTGCGCTTCGGTCTGCGCGCGGGGGCGAATCAGGCACCGCGGCTCGTGTTCGGGCTGACCGCCGCACCGCCCGTCGCCCTGCTGGTCGCCGGCCCGCACACGAGCGCGGTGCGATCGATCGAGGATCTGTCGGCGCTGCGCGTGGGCGTGACGACG
The DNA here is from genome assembly GCA_035275385.1 of Candidatus Methylomirabilota bacterium. Lineage (GTDB taxonomy): Bacteria > Methylomirabilota > Methylomirabilia > Rokubacteriales > CSP1-6 > AR31. Next base: position 15,076 of record DATEMW010000317.1, read on the forward strand.
CCCGGAGCGCCCGAGCACGCCTGGTTCGGCTGGCTCCTGGCCCGCGCGGGCATGAGCATCGCCCAGGTACGCGTGACGAGCCTCGGCGAGCGCGGCCTCGTCAGCGCGATCGACGCGGGCGACGTCCACGTGGCGCTCGTCCCGGAGCCGACGGCCTCGCAGCTCCTGAGTCAGGGGCGCGCCAAGCTCCTGGCCGACTTCCGCTCGCCTCGCGCCGCGGCCACGATCCTCGGATCCCCCACCGTGAACGCCGCCGTCTTCGCGCGAGCCGACCGGCGGCCGCCGGATCGCGACGTGCTTGGGATGGTCCGAGCGCTCCGCAAGGCCGAGCAGCGGATTCACTCGGCCGACGCCCGCGCGCTGGCCGACCGCCTGCCGACTCGCGTGGTGGGCGAGTTCACCGATTTCGAGGCCCGGCTCGCGGCCTCGCGAGCGCTCTACTTGCCGGACCCGGCAGTCACCGCCGACCAGCTTCAGCAGACGATCTCGATCATCCGGACCCATACCCCGCTGCCGCAGTCGGTGAAGATCCCGAAGCCCGAGGACATGCTGCTCCAGCTCAAGCCCTCCGCTCGCTGACGGCGCCGAATCGCTCCAGGAGGCGCCGCGTCGCCTCCACCGGCAGGCCGATCACGTTGGTGTACGAGCCCAAGACGCCGTCGACCAGCGCTCCGTTCAGATCCTGGATCGCATAGCCGCCGGCCTTGTCGAAGGGCGATCCCGACGCCACGTACTCCTCGATCGTCGCCTCGGAGTAGCGCGCCATGAGGACGCGGCTCACCGCCGTGGTCGACTCGGCGCGGCCCGTCGCGGCGTCGATGGCGGCGACACCCGTGACCACGTCGTGGGGGCGCCCGCGCAGCCGCTCGAGCATGCCGCGCGCCTCCTCGGGCCCCGACGGCTTGCCGAGCACGAGCCCGTCGATGACGACCACGGTATCCGCGGCCAGGACCATTCCGGCGTCGATCCGGCTCGCGACCGCCCGCCCCTTCCTCAGCGCCAGGCTCTCCACCGCGTCGGCGACGGGCCCGGCGTCGAGCGTCTCGTCGACGTCGCTCGGAATCACCTCGAACTCCGGCCAGATCCCCCTCAAGAGCTCCCGGCGCCGGGGCGATGCCGACGCCAGCACGAGCCTCACCCCGCTACCCATGGAGTCCGGCGCCAGTCGGTGTGAGAGCCAGATCCCGGCCGGCGCCCGCGCAGCGCCCCGACGTCTCGCCTAGAGACGGCGAAGGGCGAGCGTGGCGAGGACGACGCCGACCACGCCGACGAGGTTGACCTTGAGACTCAGGCCGAAGGTCATCGCGAGAAATCTGAGGTCGAGCGTCGCCGGGGGCATGAGCCCGATCATGGGGCCCCGGGTGAAGAGCTCGCGGGCGTTGCCGGCCGGCAAGAGGCTGCCGAGAAGCTCGCCCAGGAGGGAGCCGACGACGAGACCGGCGAGGATGACCAGGATGATCAGCCCGATGCCGCGCTGGGCTGGCATCGCGGGAACGGCTCAGGAGACGATCAGCGGGTTCGCGTCCGTGACGATCCGGGTCTGTTTCGCGATGCTCTTGCGGATGAACTTCGGCAGGCTGAAGGCGTGCTGATGGGTCACGCCGTCCCAGTACTCGAGCGAGCCCTTGATGCGCTCGGCGATGAGCTTGTCGACCGTCTTGGCGTCCTGCTTGTTGGGATCGACCTTCTTAGAGGCGACGATGAACCCCCAGGGCGTGCCGAAGCATGAGACGAAAGTCTGGTATCCGGCGACGACCGGGAACACCTCGCGCAAGGTCCGATGGATCGAGGTGAAGAACGCGAGCTCGCCGCGCTTGGTCATTCCGGCCTGCATCGACATCGTCCCGCCCGGCGTGAGCCGGTCGCGCACGAGCGCGTAGAACTCGCGGGTGAACAGCATGCAGGCCGGCCCTTCCTCGAGCGGCTCGACCAGGTCGATCGAGATGAAGTCGAAGCGCTCCTTGCTCTTCTCCAGATAGGCGCGCGCGTCCTCGTGCCGGAGCTCGGTGCGAGGGTCGTCGAACGCGCCCTGATGCATCTCGGGCAGGTGCGTCTTGCAGAGCTCGACGACCTCGCCGTCGATGTCGACCATGACGGCGCGGGTGATGGAGGGATACCGGAGGATCTCCCGGAGGGTGGCGCCTTCGCCGCCGCCGATCACCAAAGCGCTCTTGGGAGCCGCCTCGGTGGTCAAGAGACCGGGATGGACCAATGCCTCGTGATAGATGAACTCGTCGCCCTCGCTCGACTGAATGCGGCCGTCCAGGACCAGGACCTTACCGTAGCCGGCCGTCTGAAATATCTCGACGTGCTGAAACTTGGTCTGGGTCTCCACGATCGTCTTGGCGATCGCATGCATATGCCCTTCGAACGGGGTCGTGGTCTCGAAAAACCACTTATAGGACTGCGAATTGATCAATTGACCGGGACCGGCGCCTTGTTGACGATCGGCACCGAAGAGTTCAGGAACATGCCCCGCTGCATCTCGACGATCGACGTGCGCTCGGCCGCGAACTGCTCGACCAGATAGTTGGCGGCGACCTCGGGCTGGAGCACTTCGCCGCACGAGAAAATGTCGACAGCGGCGTACCGGTACTCGGGCCAGGTGTGGATCGCCAGGTGGGACTCGGCGATGACGACGACGCCGCTGATCCCAAACGGGTTGAACTCGTGGAAGACGACGTCGACGATGGTCGCTTGAGCCCGCTTCGCGGCTTCAATGAGTGCGCCCTTGACGGCCTCGAGGCTGTTGATGGCGTCAGGATCGCAGTCGAACATCTCGAGCAGCAGGTGTCGTCCCAGAGCGTTCAAGCCAGTGGTCCCCCTTTCGATCCGTTCATCTACCGCACCTCTCCTGCGACGTTTCACTCACGTCGCTATTGCGCTTCATCGTGTCCGAAAAAATTTCGCTTATTAATAAAAACTTGTTTCACTGTAGGGTCCGTTTTCACCCATTGCAAGAAAAAAACGCTTTTCCGGTCGCCTTCACCACGGCTTAGAGCGTGCGCGACGCGGCTCGGCGAGCTGTTCGCGAGACCGATTTTAGCTGCTCGCGCGACTCACGCACTTCATTTCGACGCTCGAAGTGTTTCAGCGTCGCCTCGGAGAGACTCAGCGCGGTCTCGGAGAGACTCAGCGACGCTTCGGAGGGCTTCCGCGGCGCTACAGACGGTGCAGAACCGACTCTCGAGCGCTCCAGGAGCCACTCGGCGACGCTTCCGACCGCTCCGGAGACGCGTCCGAACGCTTCGGCGGCGCGCCGGAGCGGCTCGGCACCGTGTCGAAGCCGCTTCAGCGGCGTCCCGGACCGCGACTCGCGACGCGTCGGAGCGCCGCGACCGGTTTTCACCGGAGCCCGGCGCCTCGGCGACGCAGTTTCCACTTGCAAACGATCGGCGACTGGCTAGAGTGGCGAAGAAGTCATGCGCTCGGTCTCTCCGACCTTCATCGGCTGTCGGCTTCCCCTCGCTGACGCTCGCATCGTCATTTACGGCATCCCGTTCGAAGGCCGGGTGAACCTCAGAAAGGGCGCCGACGCGGGCACGCTCGACGTGCGGCTCGGCTCCGAGTCGATCGAGACCTACTCGCCGGCGCTGCAGCGCGACCTCGAGGACCTGGCGATCACCGACATCGGCGACTGCGAGCTGCCCGACGGCGCGCCGCCTCGTGAGCAGCTCGACGCCGCGCGCGAGCAGATCGCCTCGTGGTGGCGTCCCGGGCTCGTGCCGTTCATGCTCGGCGGCGACCACACGGCGACGGTGTCGATCATCGAGGTCCTGGCGCCGGCATTTCCCGACCTCCGCATCTTGCATCTCGACGCCCACCCTGACCTGCGCGAGGAGTTCCTTGGCGAGCGGTACAACTACGCCTCGGCCCTCGCCCGCGTGATGGACGTCATCCCGCCGGAGCGCGTCTACCAGGTCGGGCTTCGCGCCGGCGCCCGGGAGGAATACCACCGCCACCGGCCGCACTTCTTCCCGATGTACCCGATGGTCGCCGGGCATCCGGTCGACGTGGTGCGGCGGCTGCTCCCCGAGCTCCGCCAGCACCCGCTCTACGTCACGATCGACATCGACGTCCTCGACCCGGCGGACGCGCCGGGCACGGGCTCCCCCGAGCCGTGCGGCATGAGGGTGCCGGAGCTACTCGAGATCGTCCGGATGCTGGAAGGCTGCAAGGTCGTCGGCGGGGACCTGGTCGAGGTCGCTCACTCCTGGGATCCCTCCGGACGGACGGGCATCATCGCCTCGTGGGTGATCCGCGAGGCGCTCCTGGCGTGGTGGGGGGACCTCCGCTGAAGCTTCGCGAGAAGAGCCGGGCCCGGGAGTACAGCGCCCCGCGCTTCTACGAAATCGCGTTCGAGCTGAACCGGAAGGGCGAAGTCGACTTCCTGGTCCACTGCTTCAAGCGGTTCTCCCCGCGGCCGGTCCGCCGGGTCGTCGACATCGCGTGCGGCACCGGCCCCCACCTCCTGCGGCTGGCCGATCGAGGCTACAAGATGTCGGGGCTCGACCTCTCGCCGCGCAACATCCAGTTCCTGGGCGAGCGGCTGGCGAACAAGGGCCACGAGGGCGAGCTGGTCGTCGGCGACATGACCGACTTTCGCCTCGCGAGTCCCGTCGACGCGGCGATCTGCATGCAGGACTCGCAGGGCCATCTGCTGAAGACCGAACAGCTCGTCGCCCACCTCCGGGCGGTTTCGCGATGCCTCAAGCGCGGCGGCCTCTACGTCTTCGACCGCTACATGGTGTCCTCGTGGACGAACCCCGCGCGGCGCTGGACGTGGTCCAAGCGACGGGGTCGGCTGATCGTGCGGGCAGACTTCTCGGCGCTCAACGACGTCGATCCGGTCTCGCAGGTGTTCCGCGAGCGCATGACGCTCGAGGCGATCGAGAACGGCACGCGCCGCGTCTACCGCCAGACGCACCTGTCGCGCATGGTCTTTCCGCAGGAGCTCAAGACCGTGGTCGAGCTGGCGGGCGGCTTCGAGTTCGTGCAGTGGTTCTTCGGCTTCAAGCCACACCAGGTGCTCGAGCGCTCCCGACACCCGATCATCATGGTCGTCGTCCTGCGCAAAAAATAGGCCGTGGCGGCCAAGCCGGCCGGCGCCCTCGAAGTCGGCCGCCGAGTCTTTCTGTGCGCGCCGAGCGCACGCCACCGCGACGAGTTCCTGGCCTTGATGAAGGTAAGCCGCGCCGCGCTCCATCCCTGGGTCGTGCCGCCCGCGAGCCGGGCTCAGTTCAGCGCGTATCTCCGTCGAGCGCGGCGGCGGACCGAGCGCGCCTTCCTGGTGTGCCGGCGTGAGGATCGTGCGATCGCCGGCGTGATCAACGTGAGCCAGATCTTCCACGGCAACTTCTGCAGCGCCTATCTCGGCTACTACGCCGGCGCGCCGTTCATGGGCAAAGGCTACATGCGCGAAGGGCTTCTCCTCGTGCTCCGCCACGCCTTCGACACGCTTGGCCTGCATCGGCTGGAGGCCAACATCCAGCCCGCCAATCGCGCCTCGATCCGTCTGGTGAAACGGATCGGCTTTCGGCGCGAAGGCTTCTCACCGCGCTACTTGAAGATCCTCGGCCGCTGGCGGGATCATGAGCGCTGGGCCATCACCGCCAGGGCGCGCCGGCGATGACGCGGCGTCAGCCGACCCTGCGGCTCAAGCGCGGTCAGGAGACCGCGCGCACCCACCCGTGGATCTTCAAGGGCGACGTGGCGGACGTGAGCGACGTCGAGCCGGGCTCCGTGGTGACGATCGTCGACGCCGGCGGTCGCTTCGTCGGCCGCGGCTTCTACAATCCCAAGCCCGCGCTCTGCTGCCGCATCCTCACCTGGATCGACGAGTCGCTCGACGCCGGCTTCTTTCAGCGTCGGATCGAGGCGGCCGTCGCCCTCAGGCGTGGCGGCGGTCAGGCGGCGCCGGGGCTCGGACGGCTGGTGTGGAGCGAGGCCGACGGCTTGCCCGGGCTCGTCGTCGACCGCTACGGGCCCGTGCTGGTCACCCAGTGCCTCACCTTCGGCATGGCGCGCGCGAGGCCCCTGTTCGCGCCCGCGCTGTCGGCCGTCGCCGATGAGGTCGCGCTGTTCGAGATGGACGATCCGACCTCGGCCCGGATCGAAGGATTCTCCGCGGCGCTCGGCTGGGCCGCCGGATCGGGCCCCAGGACCGTACGGGTCATCGAGGACGGCGTGGCGTTCGAGGTGGCCATCGGCGTCGGGCACAAGACCGGGCTCTATTTGGACCAGCGCGAGAACCGGGCGCGCGTCGGCGCGCTCGCCCGGGATCGAGACGTGCTGGACGCCTTCAGCTACACGGCCGGCTTCGCCTGTCACGCGCTTAGAGGCGGCGCCCGCCGCGCGGTGTGCATCGAGTCCTCGCCGGACGCGATCGCGGGCGCGCGACAGAATCTGGCGCTGAACGGGGTCGCGGATCGCGCCGAAATCCTGGCGACCAACGTCTTCGACGAGCTGAGACGCCTCGAGCGCGACGGCGCGCGGTTCGGCGTGATCGTGCTCGACCCGCCGCCGTTCGCGCGGAGCCGCTCGGCCCTGGACGCAGCGGCGCGGGGCTACAAGGAGATCAATCTGCGCGCGCTGCGGCTCCTCCCTCGCGGCGGAAGCCTCTTCACGTTCTCGTGCTCACACCACGTGTCCGACACGATGTTCGAGGAGATCTGCCGCGACGCCGCCGCGGATGCCGGCGTCCGGCTCCGTGTCGTCGACCGCCTCGGCCAGGCGCGCGATCATCCCGTGCTCTTGACGGTCCCGGAGACGCGCTACCTCAAGGGGCTCCAGCTCGAGGCGCTCTGATGCGCGGCCCGCTCACCAGAGCCGCGT
>DATEMW010000318.1:0-4789 GCA_035275385.1 Candidatus Methylomirabilota bacterium
CGGCTCCGGCAGTAGCGGCGGCTCCAATGCGGGCGGCGCAGGCTCGACCGGCGGCGGAGCGGACACCGGCGGCGCCGACGCGGTCGGCGCCGAGGCCGGCTCGAGCTCCACGATGAGACGCCGCTCCGGCTCGAGCCGCGACAGCTCGATTTCAACGAGCGAGGGGTCGATTTCGACCGGAGGCGCGGCATCGACGCGCGACGGCGCCGGATCGAACGACTTGGGCACGAGCTCGATCCGCGGGCGCTCGGACACGCGCTCGATCTCCGACGGCTCGGCCTCGAACGGCTTCGGCTCCGCGGGTGGTGCGGTCACGATCGGTGGAGGCTCGTGCTCGACCGGCGCTGGAGCCACGTCCGCTGGAGGCGGAGCATACGCGGGCTCCGAAGGCTCCTCGATCGGCTGCAAGAACGACGGGACTTCCAGCTGCTCCACCGGAGCCGGGGCGGCAGGCGCGGCGGCCGTGGCGGGCTCGGGCGGCCGGATCGGGCGAATCTCTTGGCGCGGAAGCGGCGGCGCCACGTAGTCGGCAGGCGGCGGGAAGGCGAAGCCGCCCGTGGGTCGCGCCGAGGGCGAATCGATCAGCCGCCGGGGCAGGATGCTCTGGACCGGGCGCGGCGACGGTGGCGCGAGGATCGGTCGGGGTGGCGTCGCCTCGGCCCGCGTACGGCGAGACCGATGCGGCCGCGTCGGCCACACCAGCTCGAGCACGCCGAGCACCAGCAGCACACAGGCGCCCGCGACGGCGGCGAGGATGAGCGCTTCTTCAGTCAACACGCGAAGTTCACCCGCCTGAGCACCGAATTCCATTGTCGCCTCCGGCGGGCGACCCTCACGAATTTTAATGCTAGCATGCGACCAGGGAGGACTTTCATGCGCCGCGTCGCTGTGATCGGAGTCGGAGTGACCAAGTTCGGGCTACACGACCGCACCTCGGCCGAGCTGTTCGCCGAAGCCGCCCGCGACGCGCTCAACGACTCCGGCGTGCCGGCGAGCGCCGTGCAGGCCCTCTACTACGGCAACGTGGTGGGCGGCGAGACCGAGCACCAGCTCCACACCGGCCCACAGGCCGCGTCCGTCCTGGGCATCCCGGCGGTGCCGACGACCCGCTTCGAGACCGCGTGCGCGAGCTCGCACGCCGCCTTCCGTCACGCGGTGATGGAGATCGCGGCCGGCGTCTCGGACGTCGTCCTCGTCGGCGGCGCCGAGCGGGTGCTGAACGTCTCCACGGCCGAATCGACCGAGTATTTTGCCTACGCCTCCGACGCCGTCTGGGAGCAGCCGCTGGGCCTCACCTTCCCCGGCGTGTTCGCCTTGATCGCGCGGGCGCACATGCAGAAGCACGGCACGACCGAGGCGCAGATGGCCGCGGTGGCCGTCAAAAACCACCGTCACGGCGCCCTGAACCCAAAGGCTCAGTTCCAGAAGCCGATCACGATCGAGCAGGTGCTCAAGTCGGCCTACGTGGCCGATCCGCTCAAGCTGTTCGATTGCTGCCCGTTCTCCGACGGCGGCGCGGCGCTCGTACTCGCCTCGGAAGAGGTCGCCAGAAAGCATCGCAAGCCGATCTGGGTGCTCGGCTCCGCCGCGGCCTCCGACTGGATGCTGCTCGGCGACAAGCGCGACCTCTCGCGTGTGCCCGCCACGGAGCGCGCGGCCGCCGCGGCCTACCGGCAGGCGGGAATCGGGCCGAGCGACGTGGACGTCGTCGAGCTCCACGACTGCTTCACGATCGCCGAGATCGTCGCCACCGAGGGGCTCGGCCTCTTCGAGCCGGGCGCCGGCGGGCGCGCCGCCGAGAAAGGGCTGACCGGACTCGGCGGCGAGATCCCCGTGAATCCGTCGGGCGGCTTGAAGGCCAAGGGCCACCCGATCGGCGCGACGGGCGCCGCGCAGGTGGCGGAGATCGTCACGCAGCTCCGCGGCGAGGCCGGCCCCCGTCAGGTCGAAGGCGCGCGCAAGGGCCTCACGCACACGCTCGGCGGCAACACCGCGACCGTCCTGGTGAGCCTCTTCGGTCGTGACTGAGCCCGCGATCACCGCGCGCGCCTTCTTCGAGAAGGCGCGGGCGGGCCAGCTCACGGCCATCCGCTGCAGCTCCTGCGGCGAGCTCTCCATCCCGCCGCGCGAGCTGTGCCCGAACTGCCACGCGCAGTCCTGGCAGCCGGTGGTGCTCGCCGGCGACGGCACGATCGCGAGCTTCACGGTGATCCGCGTCGCGCCGCGGGCTCACGCGGCCGACGTGCCCTACGCGATCGCCGTGGTGCAGCTCAAGGAAGGGGTCTCGCTCCTCGGCCGGATCGTCGACATTCCGCTCGACAAGCTCGTGGTCGGCCTGCCGGTCCGGTTTCGTCCGCTGATCGCGAAGGATCTCACGACCTCGGTCGGCTTCGGACCGGCGTAGTCGGAGACGTTACCGCAGCTTGAAACCGATGAGCTCGCGGGCGCGCCGGCCCGACTCCAGATTCTCGAAGATCTTGATCCACTGCCCGACCTCGGGCGCATACCACATCTCGTAACGGATCGCGCCCGTCTGCTTGTTCCGGCAGACGATCTTGAACGTCTCGAAGGTGCCGGCCGGGACCGTCACCGTCTCCTGGGCTTCCACGGTCTCGACGTCCACGCGCTCCTCGTCCAGCCGATCGTTCGGACGCTCCTCACGCATGGTTTGCTCCCACGACTCGCCGACGCGCAACGGCCACACGTACATCAGGCGCGCCGGCGTGATCCTCCGTACGGTCGCGCCGTCGAGGGTCTCGCGACTGAACGCCCCGTCGGACTTCCTGTAGAAGATCTCGCGCGGCCCGACCTTGATCACGTAGTGCGGGACACCGTCGAGGGCTTCCTCGCGATCCATTGACCACACGAAGATGTTGGTGCCGGTCGCGGTCTCTGCCCGGTAGGCCCACTCGTAGCCGCGCTTCCAGGTCGGAACGTTTGCCGTGCCGTTGGGTATCGCGGAGGCGAGCGTCATCGGGCTCGGTGGGAGCGAGTCCTTGGCCCCCTTGCCCTGTTCGGCCCGCACCGCGCTGTCGCAGGCGCGCCACGCCGTGACTTCGCCGCCATCGGCCTGCCACACCCAGATCTGCCCATCCGGCTTGATGTCTTTCAGGACGATGCCCCGGAAGTGATCGCACTTTCGCCACCGTTCCCGGGCCAGATCCTGCGCCAGGGTGTTCTGGGTCGCGGCGCACCCGGCAAAGATCAGGAAGACGACACTGCCTGCGAGCGGGAGCGGTCGAGCCATGAACATCCTCCTCACGAGGTGCCGCCAGGTCGGCTTTAGGTTCGCACGCCGCGGCACCGAGAGGAAGACCTATGGATGGCCTACGGCTTCACGCCTTTCTTCGCGCGGCGATCGTCGAACTCGGGCCAGAACGTCTTGACGAACCGTTCCGCGGTGCCCCCGACGAGGCGCTCGCGCGCCGTCTCGCCGAGGCCGACCTTGTCGAGGGTGCGATAGATCTCCACGAGCGTGCCGGAGCCGGCGGGATGGTCGCTGCCGAACATGATGCGCTCGCTGTGCGGCGCGATCCCCTCGAGCAGCAGCCGCTTCTCCGTGTCGTACTCCTTGAGCACGTAGCGCCGGTCCCAGAAGCTCGAGAACACGTTGGTCATCTCGAGCCACACGTTGTCGTAGCGCTCGACGATGCGCCAGGCGTCGTCGAAGCGCGGAAACAGCGAGTGCGCGAAGACGACCGGCAGCGACGGGAACAGACGCGCGATCTCCTCCATCGTCTGCGGCGGCAGGCTCAAGCCATAGAACTCCTCGTAGCCGGTGTGGAAGACGACCGGCCGCCGCCACGCCGCCAGCCGCTCGTAGGCGGGCATCATGCGCGGATCGAGCGGATCGAACGCCTGGATGAACGGGTGGAACTTGAAGCCGAGGAAGCCGTACTCGCCCAGACAGCGATCGACGATCGCGCCCTTGTCGGCGTCGGCGGGATGCAGGCCGCCGAACGGGATGATCCACGGATGGCGCTGGTGGAGCTCGAAGTTGAACCGGTTGACCGCCTCGGTCTCGTCGTCGCGGATCGGATAGACGAGATTGAAGATGTAGTCGACCGGGATCGTGTCGTAGTACGCGAGGCAGTCTTCCAGGGTGACGCTGCGGGGGATCGGGTGCTCCGGGTAGAAGCCGTGCATCCACTTCATCAGCCCCGCCAGCCGCCGGCGCGGCAGGAGGTGCACGTGACAGTCGATCAGCATCGGGCGCTGTGCCGTCTAGACGGTCGAGTAGCCGCCGCTGACGCTGATGGTCTGGCCCGTGACCCAGCCCGCGAGGTCGGAGGCGAGGAAGGCCACGAGCGGTGCCACGTCTTCCGGCTTGCCCAGACGCCGGATCGGGTAGAAGGCGAGGATGCGTTCGCGGTTCTTGGCGATGAACTCCTTGTCGCTGTGCGAGGTCTCGATCCAACCGAGCGCCAGCGAGTTCACGGTGATGTTCTGGCGCCCGAGCTCCTTGGCGAGCGTGCGGGTGAGCGAGAGCACGGCGCCCCGCGCGCCGGCCGAGACGCCGAGCCGCTGCTGGCCGACCCGCGCCGAATCGCCGACGATGCTGATGATGCGTCCGCCGTTCTGGGCCGCCAGCTTGGGCGCGGCCGCGTGGCAGGCGTTGAAAACGCCGTAGAGGTCGACGTCGACCTGCCGCCGCCATTCGTCGGGTGTCGTGTCGAGGAATAGCTTCGGCTCGACGTAGCCCGCGTTGTTGACGACGACGTCCAGTCGACCGAGATCGGCGACGATCTTGTCGATCATCGCGCTCACCGCGGCGTAGTCGGCGACGTCG
>DATEMW010000319.1:0-2179 GCA_035275385.1 Candidatus Methylomirabilota bacterium
TCGTAGTCCTGCAGCTTGCCCGACAGATGCGCCTCGTAGGCGCCGAGGTCGAAGTGGCCGTGGCCCGACAGGTTGAAGAGGATCGTGCGCCGCTTGCCGTCGCGCTTGGCGCGCTGCGCCTCGTCGATCGCCACGCGGATCGCGTGCGCGGACTCGGGGGCCGGGATGATGCCCTCGGTGCGCGCGAATTGCAGGGCCGCCTCGAACGTGGCCAGCTGAGGAACGGCCTGCGCCTCGATCACGCCGTCGTCGTAGAGCTTGCAGACCAGCGGCGCCATGCCGTGGTAGCGAAGACCGCCCGCGTGCAGCGGGGCGGGGATGAACGTGTGGCCGAGCGTGTGCATCTTGACCAGCGGTGTCAGGCCCACCGTGTCGCCGAAGTCGTAGGCGTACTTGCCCTTGGTGAGACTGGGGCACGCCGCCGGCTCGACCGCGATGATGCGTACCTTCTTGTTCTTACCGGTGAGCTTGTCGGCGGCGAAGGGGAACGAGAGCCCCGCGAAGTTCGAGCCGCCGCCGGCGCACCCGATCACGATGTCCGCGGCGTCGTCGGCCTTCTCGAGCTGCTTCTTGGCCTCTTGCCCGATGATCGTCTGGTGCATCAGGACGTGGTTCAGCACGCTGCCGAGCGAATACTTCGTGTCGTCGCGCGTGGCCGCGTCCTCGACGGCCTCGCTGATCGCGATCCCGAGCGAGCCCGGTGAGTTCGGATCCTGCTCGAGCACCTTCTTGCCGGACTGCGTGTCCGGGCTCGGGCTCGCGACGACCTGCGCGCCCCACGTCTCCATCATGATGCGGCGATACGGCTTCTGCTGATACGACACCTTCACCATGTAGACCTTGCACTGAAGCCCGAACATCTGACAGGCGAGCGAGAGCGCGGAGCCCCACTGACCGGCGCCGGTCTCGGTGCTGAGCCGCGTGACCTTTTCCTTCTTGTTGTAGTACGCCTGCGCCACCGCGGTGTTCGGCTTGTGGCTGCCGGCCGGGCTCACGCCCTCGTACTTGTAGTAGATGTGCGCCGGCGTGCCGAGCGCCTTCTCGAGCCGGCGCGCGCGATAGAGCGGCGAGGGGCGCCACAGGCGATAGACGTCACGGATCTCGTCGGGGATCTCGATCCAGCGCTCCTGGCTGACCTCCTGCTTGATCAGCTCCATCGGGAACAACGGCGCCAGGTCTTGCGGCCCGATCGGGTTCTTCGTGCCGGGATGCAGCACCGGCGGCGCGGGAGTCTTGAGGTCGGCCTGGATGTTGTACCACTTCGTCGGGATGTCCTTCTCGTCGAGCAGGAACTTCGTACGATTGCGATCGTTCGACTTGGATGCCATGCCGACCTCCTTCGAGAGACCCCGCGGAAAGTGGGCTAACCATACAGAACCGGCCGCGAATCTGTCAATGCGGCAGCCGTGGAGTAAACTGGTGGCGCCATGCCCATCACCCTCAAGCTTCCGCGCCGCGACGGGTTGGTCACGCCGTACACGCTGACGAACCGGGCGCCGATCTCGGCGCCGCGCGGTCCGATCAAGAGCCGCATCGGCATGGCGGCGGTGCACGTCGTCGCCGATCCGCTGGCCTCGATCAACCCCACGCTCGAGGTGGCGCTCGACTGGGATGCGACGCTTCGCTACCGGCACTACATGTGGTCGCTCGGGCTCGCGGTGGCCGAGGCGATGGACACCTCGCAGCGGGGGATGGGGTTCGACTGGCGCACCGCGAAGGAGCTGATCCGCCGGACGGTGGCCGAGGCCAAGACGGTCCCCGGCGCCGTGCTCGCCTCGGGCGCCGGCACCGATCATCTCGAGCCCGGCCCGCGCGTGACGATCGCCGACGTCGAAGCCGCCTACGAGGAGCAGTGCGCGTGGATCGAGGGCTGCGGCGGCCGGATCATCTTGATGGCGAGCCGCGCGCTGGCCGCGTGCGCAAAGGGGCCCTCGGACTACTACAAGGTGTACGGTCGCATTCTCGCCCAGGTGCGCGAGCCGGTGATCATCCACTGGCTCGGCGACATGTTCGATCCGGCCCTCGAGGGCTACTGGGGCGCGCGCGATCTCGACCAGGCGACGGAGACCCTGCTGACGATCGTGAAGGAGCACGCCGCGCACATCGACGGCGTGAAGATCTCGCTCCTGGACCAGGCGCGCGAGGTCGCGATGCGCAAGCGCTTCCCGGCCACCGTGCG
>DATEMW010000320.1:0-3263 GCA_035275385.1 Candidatus Methylomirabilota bacterium
CTTCATCGGACTCGTGAGCGTCCAGGTATTGGTCACGTCGTCGAAGATGTTGCTATCGACCAGGCCGGCGCCCGGAATCAGGTTGCCGCCGACGATGAACGCGCGGCCGTCGGCCAGGCGCGCGTGGCCGACGCAGAACAGATCCGTGACGTTGTTCGGCACCGCCGTGAAGGCACCGTCGGTTGGATTCCACAACGTGGCGGTCTGGCCACCGTGCTCGGGCGGGCCGTCGAAGAACAGCACCTTGCCGTTCGGCAGGAGGATCATGTGGATCGACACCCACGGCCAGCTGATGGGCCCTTCCCACTGTCCGACTTGCGCGGGAGTTTGCGCCGCTGCGGGCAAAACGCCCGAACTCAACGTCGCGAGCGCCACGAGCGCCGTGACAATCCCGACAAACAATGTGAAATGTTTTTCACGGAAGTTTTTTGCAATGGCGATCATGATTCACCGTCTCGGTGCGAGGTGCTCAGCGAGAAAATCATTATGAAGATCACTGGCCCTTCGACACTACTAGGCGTCGCGCGTTTTGGTCAATACGTTTGCGCGACATGATCACGACCGCGCGTGAGGCCGCACGACCTTCCAGAAATTCGTCGTCGGTCGCTTCAGACGGCTGGCGATCGTCTCACGTCGTGAGAGATCGGTGTGGGACCAGCACCTAAAACGGGCGAAGAGCTACTGGGCGCTTCGGAGCTGCTGGAGCTTGGCGGCGGCTTGCGCGATGGCGTTGCGGAGCGCGGCGAGATCCGCGACCGGCAGATAGACCGTCGATGATGCTTCCCAGACGGGCCGGCGAGTCAGCAGGCGAAGGTCGCCGGTCTGCACGTAGACGATCGATTCGGCGCTGACTCGGCCGACGCCGACGCGGATGTTGCCGCTCGACTGGTCGATCTCCACGCTGTCAGGGCCGCCGCGCAACGTCGAACCGGACGTGGCCTGGATGATCTCGCCGAGGCCGGTGACGAACGCCCCGACCTCCTCTTCGTCGATCAGGCCGGCGGCCATCCGGTACATCTCGCCGGGGCTGCCGGTCGCGACCGACAAGGTGAGGCGCACGGCGAGCAGCTGCCGGCTTGGGCGCCCGAGCAAGTGGGCGCGCAACGCCTCGACGCCGATCTCGCCCGGGCGCGTCGTGCGCACGCCGACATTGCGCGAGGAGAACGGGATCGTCACCGGACGGACCGGCAGGGTCGCGATCGGCAGCGCTTCTCTGACGCAGGGGGAACAGCCTTCGACGAGGAACTGCTCGAACCGGGACAGCGGCTCGTCCGCGACCTGAGGAGGATGCGCCAGGATCACGCCGGCCGGCCCCAGGAGCCCAGCCGCCAGCGAGAGCAGCGCCACCACCCGCCGGCCGGTGCCACCGCCCTGTGTGCGTTGCATCGCGCTCCTCTCGGGCCGCCGTCGTGGCGTGCCCGGCGCTGCTACCTCAGATCTTCTCGCCGAGCTTCGCCCAGTCGTCGAGGAATTTCTTGAGCCCGATGTCGGTCAGCGGGTGCTTCATCAGCTGCTCCAGCACCGGGAACGGCATCGTCGCGACGTGCGCGCCGGCCTTGGCGGCGTCCACGACGTGCAGCGGATTCCGGATCGAGGCCGCGAGCACCTGCGTCTTGAAGCCCTGGACCCGGTAGATCTCGCAGATGTCGCGGACCAGGTCCATGCCGACGTGCGCGATGTCGTCGAGCCGTCCGAGGAACGGGCTGATGTACACCGCGCCCGCTTTCGCGGACAGGAGCGCCTGCGCCGCCGAGAAGCAGAGGGTCTGGTTGACGCGGATCCCCTTCCCCGAGAGGTACTTGACCGCCTTGAGCCCGTCCTTGGTGAGCGGGCACTTCACGACGGCGTTGGGCGCGATCTGCGCCAGCTCCTCGCCTTCCTTCACCATGCCTTCGAAGTCGGTGGCAACCACCTCGAGGCTCACGTCGCCCGGCACGATCGAGCAGATCTCTTCGACCAGCGGCCGGAACGGACGCTTTTCCTTGGCGATCAGCGACGGATTGGTCGTCACGCCGTCGACGAGGCCCAGCGCCACGCCTTCCTTGATCTCGTTGACGCTCGCCGTATCGAGAAAGATCTTCATCGCGTCCTCCGCGTTAAATAGACCGATTCATTGCCGCTCGATCGTCACGCGCGTTCCGGACCGCACCGAGGCGAAGACCCGGGCGTCGCCGACGATCTTGCCGACGACGTTGACCGGGCTTGCCGCGCGACACTCGTCGCCGCGGCTCGCCGGCGTCGGCCCGAAAAAGATGCAGAACGCACTGCCGGGAGGCCAGTAGGCGAGGTCACCGACGTCGACGACGTCGCGGGCCTTCTCGGCGGGCGCCTTCACGCCGATGTCGAAGTAGATCTCGTCGCCCCACGTCAACCCCTTCGCGTCGATCGGCAGCGCGTCCCAAATGGCGCCGGCCGTCTTGGAATCGTTGAGCCGCGCCTGCGCCGACACCGACCCCGCCGTGATCCGGATCGCGCGATCCATCAGAAGAAGCCTAGGCTCCGCCTCGGACGCAAGTCAAGAAGCGACGTGGCGCTGGTACTCGGCCAGCGCGGCGTCGAGCGCGGCGCGGTCGGCAACCGCCGACCATCCTTCGCCCTCGACGGCCAGTGAGCCCGCACACGCCGCCGCGGCGGCGGCGAGCCACGGATCGCCCTCGCGCTGATAGCTCACCATGAAGGTGGCGGCGAAGACGTCGCCGGCGCCCGTCGGGTCGACCTCGCGCGCCGGGCGCGGCTGGATCTCGTAGCGCTCGCCGTTCACGAACAACAGCGCGCCCTCGCGATCGGCCGTCAGCACGCCGACCGGCATGCGCTGGAACCACTCGGCCACCTGCGCCTCCTGTCCGCGGATGTCCTCGCGGCTCAGGAACAGGGCCTGCACCGACTGCAGCAAGCGCTCCGGCGAGTGCCAGGGGCTCGGGGCCACCAGCCCGTCGGGATTCACCTGTCTCATCCAGCCCTGCGCGGCCGCGCCGACCGCGCCGTCGGTGAACAGGGCCGCGATCATCGGATCGACCTCGTCCACGACCGGCGCCAGCAGGGTCAGCGACGCCTCGCGCCAGTCGTCGGGCACGTCCTCGATCGTGAGAGGGCTCGCGGCGGCGCGCACGTGAGACACCCGGCCGCCGGGATCGTGGCGATGCTCGAACACGGTGGTCTCGGCGGCCGGCACGCTGACGACCTCGATCTTCGACGGAATCACGTCGAGCGGGAAATCGTCGGCGTGGCTGGTCAAGAGGCCGACCGAGAGCCCGAGGCGATGG
>DATEMW010000321.1:0-4867 GCA_035275385.1 Candidatus Methylomirabilota bacterium
GTGAACGGCACCTTGTGCTGCTCGCCGATGCGGCGGGCGATGCGGTCGAGCTGCAGGCGGACGATGCTGCCCAGCACCTTGTCGGCCAGCGGATAGTACGGGATCACCACCAGGCGCCCCAGCAGAGCCGGCGGGAAGACCTTCAGCAACGGCTCACGCACCGCGCGCGCCAGCGCCTCGGGATCGGGCAAGAGATCGGGATCCTTGCACAGCGCCATCATCCGGTCGGTTCCGGTGTTGGACGTTAATAGGATTACCGTGTTCTTGAAGTCGATGTAGCGCCCGTCGCTGTCCTCCATGAAGCCCTTGTCGAACACCTGAAAGAAGATCTCGTGCACGTCCGGATGCGCCTTCTCGACCTCGTCCAGCAGCACGACGCTGTAGGGTCGACGGCGCACGGCTTCGGTCAGCACCCCGCCGCGCTCATAGCCGACGTAGCCGGGCGGCGCGCCCTTGAGCGTGGAGACGGTGTGCGCCTCCTGGAACTCGCTCATGTTGATGGTGATCATGTTGTCCTGGCCGCCGTAGAGCGACTCGGCCAGCGCCAGCGCGGTCTCCGTCTTGCCCACGCCCGACGGCCCTACCAGCATGAACACGCCGATCGGCTTCTCGGGATTGTCCAGGCGCGCGCGCGAGGTCTGGATGCGTCGCGCGATCATCTCGAGCCCGTGACGCTGGCCGACGACCCGCGCCGCGAGCGTGTCGACGAGGTTCAACACCGCTTCGGCCTCGTTCTTGACCATGCGGCCGACCGGGATGCCCGTCCAGTCCGACACCACGGCGGCCACGGCCTGGCCGTCGACGCTCGGCAGGATCAGCGGCGTCTCGCCCTGAGCCTTCGCGAGCGTGGCCTGAAGCTCGCGCAGCTCGGTCAGCCGGACCTCGCGCGCGGCGGGCTCCTTGGCCTCGGTCTCGTCGCGCAGCTGGCGGCGCAGCTCGAGGATGCGATCGACGAGCGTGCGCTCCTCGGTCCAGCGCTGGTCCAGGCCGGCGAGACGCTCCTTCTCGGTCGCGAGCAGCGCCTCGGCGTCGGTACGGCGCGAGCCGATCGCGAAGCCGATGGCCTCCTCGCGCGCGATGATGTCGAGCTCGGTCTGCAGCGCCTCGATGCGCCGGCGCGAATCCTCGACCTCGGGCGGCGTCGCGTGCTGGCTGACCGACACGCGCGCGCACGTCGTATCGAGCAGGCTCACGGCCTTGTCAGGGAGCTGACGGGCCGGGATGTAGCGGTGCGAGAGCCGCACCGCCGCGTCGAGCGCCTCGTCGAGCAGCTGCACGCGGTGGTGCTTCTCGAGCGTCGAGGCCACGCCGCGCAGCATCAGCAGCGCCTTGGCCTCGTTCGGCTCCAGCACTTGCACCACCTGGAACCGCCGCGTGAGCGCGGGATCCTTCTCGATGTACTTCTTGTACTCGGCCCACGTCGTCGCGGCGATGGTTCTGAGCGTGCCGCGCGCCAGAGCCGGCTTGAGCAAGTTGGCCGCGTCGCCCGTGCCGGCGGCGCCGCCGGCGCCGATCAACGTGTGGGCTTCGTCGATGAACAGGATGATCGGCTTGGGCGAGGCCTGCACCTCGTCGATGACCGAGCGGAGCCGGTTCTCGAACTCGCCCTTCATGCTGGCGCCGGCCTGCAAGAGGCCGATGTCGAGCACCCAGAGCTGCACGTCCTTCAACGAGGGCGGCACGTCGCCGTTCGCGATCCGGATTGCGAAGCCCTCGGCCACCGCGGTCTTCCCCACGCCGGCTTCGCCGGTGAGGATCGGATTGTTCTGGCGCCGCCGCATCAGGATGTCGATGACCTGGCGGATCTCCTCGTCGCGGCCGGTGACGGGATCGATCTGGCCCGCGCGCGCCCGCGCCGTCAGGTCCGACGCGTACCGCCGCAGCGCCTCCTGCTTGCCCATGGCGGCCGGTGGGATCGCCTGGCTCGCCTCGCCCGGCGTGCCGGCCCTGAATCCATCACTGGCGGTCTGGTTCTCTTCAGGCGACCCCTTGACGATGCGCGCGAAGTCCTCGGTCAAGGTCTCCACCTTGACCTTCTCGAACTCGCGGGAGATGCGCAGCAGGCCCTCGCGCAGGCGGTCGGTCTTGAGCAGGCCGACCAGCAGATAGCCGCTGCGCACCTGCGACTCGCCGAACAGGAGGGTCGCGTACATCCACCCTTCCTTGACCGCGAACGGCAGGTTCTCGGCGAAGTCTTCGATGGCCGAGGCGCCGCGCGGCAACCGTTCGAGCATCGTCTGGAGGTCCCGTACGAGCCGCGCCGTATCGACCTCGAAGTGGCGCAGGATGCGGTGCAGGTCCGAGTCCGGCAGATTGACGATCTGGAACAGCCAGTGCGTGAGGTCGACGTGCGGGTTGCCGCGAAGCTTGCAGAACGTCACGGCACCCTCGGCCGCCTTGAACATGATCGGGTTGAGCTTGCCGAACAGGGTCGCACGGCTGATCTCTGCCATGGTCGTCCTCTCTTATGCCGCCGCCAGATGCGGCCGAGGCCGCCGCGTGCGCTCCGGTGACAGAGTCAAATCGCCGGCGTCCGTGTCCACGCGCCGGGCCCCCAGCCACGTCGTCCAGCCCAGCTGGCCCTCACGGCCCAGACGGATGCCGGGCACCTCGTCGCGCGCCAGAACCAGCTGAACGTCCCAGTCGAATTCGAATCCCACATAGTTCCGCACCCAGTCCTTGAGCTTGTTGAGACTCGGGCCGCCCGGGAGGAAATCGTGAAAGCGGTCGAGATCCATCGGCCCCATCACGGCCCGGAAGCGGCTCTGCACGTCGCGCACGCGCTCGCCGACGACGGTGCCGAGCCCGAGGGCGCCGCTCACGCGCGGCTCGCCGCCGAGCGAGGTCCGCTGATCTCGCGGCAGCTCGAGCCAGCCGAGCACGAACTGATCGACCCGCACCGGCAGCTGAAAGAACCCTTCCAGGATCGAGGCGAGACCTTCGGCGTTCTTCGGGTTTCGCGCCAGATGGCCGACGTAGAACCGCTTGGCGTGGTCCGGCACGGCATCCCGGACCAAGGTGCCGCGCAGGCCGTGTCCGGCCAGCGAGCCCACGTATGCGGTGAACCGGTCCTCGTCGGGCCGGTCCTGATGCACGGTGGGGCGCGCCTCGGCCCACGCGCGATAGAACAGCAGCGCCATTCGGTGGTGGAAAAGGTCGAGGAAGCGCGCCAGGGTCGGATCGCTGTTGTGAATGAGCCGCTCGCGCACGTATTCGGTGATGTGCAGCGGCAGCGGCCCGTTGGCGCCGAGGAGGCCGAAGAAACGCTGCTCCAGTCGCGGCGGGCGCCCGTCGTCGGTCTCGCATGCCGACAGCGTCGAGGGTGCGAACGCGACCGACGCCTCCTGCGAGAGGCGCACGGGCTCGTCGGCCGGCCGCAGCGCTTTCCCGAGCTTGGGGCGGTCGGAGAACAAGCCCTCGATCCGGCGCAGGGCCTGGAAGAAATCGAAGCTCCAGGGCGCGCGCGCGAGCGCCTCGAACAGCGCTACACGAGCTGCCGCGCGGCCATCCGTGGCGGCCACCGCTTGATCTCCCCTCGGCGCTCGGAGACGAGCACGAGCTCGGTGAACGTGTTCATGGATGCCAGCCGCGCGAACACCTGCTCGAGCACTGTCCCGAGCAGAAAGGCGCTCGCGCCGGCGAACGACGTCTCGTCGACCGTCATGCGGATCTCGAGGCCGCGGCCGAACACGATCGGCCCGGGCACCGGCAGCCGACGCGTGCGCGGGGTGACGGACATCCGGCGAACGCCCTGCGCCTGGCGGCGCGAGACCGCATCGGGCATGTCGGCGTCGACCAGATCCGCGTAGAGCTCCAGGAACTCGCGCAGGGCGGCGGCGCCCTTTTCCTCGTCGAGATCGCTGACCGTCAGGTAGTTGAGCGAGAGATGGCTCGTGAGGCGCCAGGGAATCTCGCCGTCGAGCACCGCCGGCCGCGGGCGGCTGGGCCCGCGCAGGCAGCGGATACCCTCGACCGGCGCCGAGATCGCCAGGCTGAAATCACGGTCGCTGCCGACCGGCATCAACAGCGGCAGATCGCGGTTGGTGACCAGCACGTCGACCCCGAGCTGCCTGACCGCGGCGGAATACGGCGCCTCGCGCGCGTCGACGAGCGAGAGCGAGACCTCGCTGCCGACGTAGCTCGTGCGGGCGCCGTCGCGGCGCTGGCGCTCCGAGAGCGCCCGTGGCTCGCGCCGCATCGTGAAGTAGCCGTGGCTCGCGTGGTCTCCATCCGCGTCGACCGACGCGTAGAACGGACGGAACTCCTGCTCGACCTCCAGCCCCTCGGTGTGGCCGACGACGTGCTCGACGGCGTAGACCTCGAAGTCCATCGGCTTCGTGCGGTCGACGACGACGTGATGCTCGGCCTGCTGATCCGTCACGTGGATGCGATCGGCCCTGCGCGAGAACAGGTTGACGGCCGGCGTGCAGTGCAGCGCGAACGCGGTCTTGTCGACGAGCGCGCCGAGCGTGGCGTCGGTCCGCGCCAGCGGGATCGCGAGCTCGAGCTCCTCACCGGCGTGGCGCGCCAGCGCCTTCTTGAGGCCGGTGAGCTCCACGAATCGGAAACGCTCCGGGAACGCGAAGTATTCGTGGAGGAGCCGGTAGCCGCTGAACGAGCGCGTCGTGTACGGGATCAGCGCCTGGTCTCGATCGAAGCCCGCCGGCTGGATCGCGCTGCGTCCGAGCCACTCGAACCACGGAAGCGGGCGCGCCGGTGGGCCGACCAGCACGCCGAGCCCGCTGCCGAGAATCAGCTCGTAGAGCTTCAGCGCCACCTCGTCGCCGGCCGCCAGGAACAGGTTCAGCCGGTCCATCGCGATCTGCTGGAAGACGTGCGGCGTCGCCGCGCGAAGCTTGAGCCTCAG
>DATEMW010000322.1:0-5844 GCA_035275385.1 Candidatus Methylomirabilota bacterium
TACACGTCGTGGCCGATGCAGGGCGCGATGCTGCCGGAAGGCACGGGCATGAAGAACGGCGTCGACCTCGCGGTCTCGGAGGTCAACGGCGTCGTCGCGGGCTACTGCCTGGAGGTCGTGAATCTCGACGACGCCTCGCCCCAGACCGGCAAGTGGGACGGCGCGGTCGAGGCCGAGAACGCGAACAAGGCGGTCGGCGACCCGCTCGCGATCGTCTACATCGGCACGTACAACTCGGGCGCCGCCAAGGTGTCGATCCCGATCACCAACCGCGCGCACATGGCGCAGGTCACGCCGGCGAACACGTATCCGGGTCTGACGAAGAAGCGCGGCGCCGCGCCGGGCGAGCCGGAGATCTACCGTCCCGGCGGGTTCGTGAACTACTTCCGTCCGATCCCGGCCGACGACATCCAGGGCGCCGTCGCCGCCAAGTGGGCCAAGCGGATGGGCGTGAAGAAGGTGTTCATCCTCAACGACCAGGAGCTCTACGGCAAGGGCATCGCCGACGTCTTCGAGGCCACCGCGAAGAAGATCGGCCTGCCCGTCGTCTCCAACGAGGGCATCGACTGGAAGCAGCCCGACCAGAAGCCGGTGCTCACCAAGGTGCGCGCCTCGGGCGCGGACCTCGTCTACATGGGCGGCGTCATCGAGACCGGCGCGCAGGTCATCATCCGGCAGATGAAGGAAGTCGGGCTGGTCGCGCCGCGCACGCGCTTCATGGGCCCCGACGGCCTCCTCGAGGAAGAGCTGCTCAAGGGCGCCACCTGCGACGCGGCGCTCGGCACGGACATGCGGATCACGTTCGCCGGGCTGCCGTTCGAGAAGATGCGCGGCGTCGGCGCCAAGACGTACGAGACCTACAAGAGCAAGTACAGCAAGGAGCCGACCTCGTACGCGCTCTACGCGGCCGAGGGCACGCGGGTGATCATCGACGCCATCAAGCGGGCCGCGCCGCAGATCGAGAAGGCGAAGGACGTCACCGAGAAACGCGAGGCCGTCCGCAAGGCGATCGCCTCCACGAAGAACTTCGAGGGCATCAACGGCAAGTGGAGCTTCGACGAGAACGGCGACGTCGACTACGACACGATGTCCGGGTTCAAGGCCGTGAAGGCCGACGGGCCGATCGGCTGCAAGTTCCAGTTCGAGACGATCCTCGAGTAGCGCCAGAATGACGACGAGCGCCACGGCTCAGCCGCGGCGCGACGAGCCTGCCAAGGTAGGGGGCCCCCTCTCGGGGGCCCCAAGCCCCTCGGAGCCCCAAAACCGCGAAGCGATCCCGAGGCGCGCCACGGCTGTGCCGGGGCGTGTCCGAGCGCCGGGGGGCTTGGGGGGCCCTTCGAGGCCCCCCATCTAGCTATGGAATGGTGGGAGGTCCTCGTTCAGCAGACCATTAATGGACTCACGCGAGGCGCTGTCTTCGCGCTGATCGCGCTCGGCTACACGATGGTCTACGGGATCATCGAGCTCATCAACTTCGCGCACGGCGACGTGTTCATGCTGGGCCTGTTCATCTCGCTCTTCTGGTTCACCCTGCTCGGCGTCACGGGCACGCTCACCGGCTGGCAGCTGATCACGATCCTGCCGCTGGTGTTCATGCTCACGATGCTCACGACCGCGGCCCTGAACGTCACGATCGACCGCGTCGCCTACCGGCCGCTCCGCCGCTCGAGCCGGCTGGCGCCGCTGATCACCGCGATCGGCGTCTCGTTCATGCTGGAGAACCTGGCCCTCCTCTGGAAGGGCCCGGCGCCGATCGCCTACCCCGACGTGTTCCCGTCGGTCGACATCCTGCGCGAGTGGTTCGGCGTCGACTCCGCGATCTTCGTGACGACCAAGGACATCCTGGTCGTCGGCGCGACGATCCCGCTGATGATCGCGCTCAACTACTTTGTGACGCGCACGCGCTGGGGCAAGGCGATGCGCGCGACGGCGCAGGACCGCGAGACCGCGCAGGCGATGGGCATCGACGTCGAGCGAACGATCTTGCTGACGTTCTTCGTCGGCGGCGCGCTGGCCGGCGCGGCCGGGCTGATCCAGGGCCTCTACTACAACATCGGCATGTGGTGGATGGGCTACCAGGCCGGACTTCGCGCGTTCACGGCGGCCGTGCTCGGCGGCATCGGCAACATGCCCGGCGCGGCGCTCGGCGGTCTCTTCATCGGATTCCTCTCGGCGTGGAGCGATCAGTACATCTCGGCCCGCTGGACCAACGCGATCGTGTTCTCGATCTTGATCCTGGTGCTGGTCTTCCGACCACAGGGGTTGATGGGCGCGCGGGCGGTCGACAAGGTATGACGGGAGCGCCGCGCTGGATCGCGCTGGCCGCGGTGCTGCTCGCCTACCCGTTCGTGGATCGCGCGCTGGGGTTCCAGACCGTGCACGCGGTGTCCGACGGGATGATCTACGTCCTGCTCGCGCTCGGCCTCAACATCGTCGTCGGATACGCGGGGCTGCTCGACCTCGGCTACGCCGCGTTCTTCGCGATCGGCGCCTACGCGATGGGGCTCCTCAACTCGCCCGTCGTCGGCTCGCCGCTCTACGGCTATCCGTGGAGCTTCTGGGTCTGCATCTGGGTCGCCGCGGCCGTCTCGGCCCTCCTCGGCACCGTGATCGGCGCGCCGACCCTGCGCGTGCGCGGCGACTACCTGGCGATCATCACGCTCGGCTTCGGCGAGATCATCCCGGTGGCGATCCGCAACCTCGGCGACATCACCGTCGACATCGGCGGCTGGCGCCCGATCGAGCGGCTCAACCTGACCGGCGGCGAGAACGGCGTGAATCCGATCGGGCGCCCGCACCTGCCCGGCGTGCCGTTCGAGACCGACCCGACGCCGTGGTACTTCCTCATCCTGGTCATCGGCGCGCTGTCGATATGGGCGATGAGCCGGCTGCACGACTCGCGGCTGGGCCGCGCGTGGATGGCGATCCGCGAGGACGAGACGGCCGCCGACTGCACGGGCGTGAACCCGATCTCGACCAAGCTCCTGGCCTTCGCCCTGGGCGCGTCGTTCTCCGGGTTCGCGGGCTCGGTGTACGCCGCGAAGCTGCAGGCGATCACGCCGGGCGCGTTCGAGTTCCAGGTGTCGATCATGCTCCTGTGCATGGTCGTGCTCGGCGGCGCCGGCAGCATCAAGGGCGTGATCCTCGGCGGCATGTTGATCACGATCTTCGACCGGGTCGCGCTCTCGCAGATGACGTTCTTCGTGCGCTGGCTCGGCCGCACCACCGGCGTGCACGCGCTCACCGTCGCCGACCTCACCTTGTGGCGCTGGTTCTTCTTCGGCCTGGGCCTGGTGCTCGTGATGCTGCTCAAGCCCGAAGGCCTGGCCGGGCGCCGCGTGCGTCCGGTGGCGCCGTCCGACGACGAGTTCGACTCGCCGCGCGTCGAAGAGACGGTGCGCGGCGCCCACGCGCTGCCGGCATGGCTCCTCGAGCGCGCCCGGCGCGGCGGCGCGACCGACCCGATCCTCGACGTGCGCGGTGTGGCCAAGCGCTTCGGCGGCGTCGTCGCGCTGGGCGAGGTCGATCTGGTGGTCCCGCGCGGCGCGATCATCGGGCTGATCGGCCCCAACGGCGCCGGCAAGACCACGTTCTTCAACGCGGTCACCGGTCTCATCGCGCCGGACGGCGGCAGCATCACGTTCGAGGGCGCGAGCATCGTCGGGCTCAGGCCCAACGCGATCGTCGCGCGCGGGATCGCGCGCACCTTCCAGTCGATCCGGCTCTTCCCGCAGATGACGGTGCTCGAGAACGTGCTGGTGGGCGAGCACTGCCGGCTGCACGCCAGCGTGCCCGGCGCCGTGCTGCGGCCGGCGTCCGTCGTGGCCGAGGAAGCGCGGGCGCGGGAGCGGGCGCGCGAGCTGCTCGCCTTCATCGGTCTCGGGGACAAGGAAGCGGACGCCGCGCGCAACTTGCCTTACGGTGATCAGCGGCGACTCGAGATCGCCCGTGCCCTCGCGACCGAGCCGCGGCTGCTCTTGCTCGACGAGCCGACGGCCGGCATGAATCCACGCGAGACCGACACCTTGACGAGGCTGATCGACTCGCTGCGCCGCGAGCTCGGCCTGGCCATCCTGTTGATCGAACACGACATGGAAGTCGTGATGGGCATCTCGGACCGGATCACGGTGCTGGACTACGGCGTGCGCATCGCCGAGGGCACGCCGGTCGAGATCCAGCGCCATCCCAAGGTGATCGAAGCGTACCTGGGCACGGGCTACGAGCGCGAGCGGCATGCTTGAGCTCGCCGACGTCCACACCTACTACGGCAACATTCGCGCGCTCCGCGGCGTCTCGCTCACGGTCGCCCAGGGCGAGATCGTCACCCTGATCGGCAGCAACGGCGCGGGCAAGACCACCACCCTGAAGACGATCCTCGGCACGACGCGGCCGCGCCGCGGCACGGTGACGTTCGTCGGCCAGCGCCTCGACACGCTGGCGACCGACCGGATCGTGCGCCTGGGCATCGCGCAGTCGCCCGAGGGCCGCCGCATCTTTCCGCGCATGACCGTACTAGAGAATCTCGAGCTCGGCGCGTTCGCGCGCAAGGACCGCTCGGCGATCGCGCCCGATCTCGAGCGCGTGTTCAAGCTCTTCCCGCGGCTGGCCGAGCGCACCGCGCAGCCCGGCGGCACGCTCTCGGGCGGCGAGCAGCAGATGCTCGCGATCGGCCGGGCGCTGATGGCGCGGCCCACCTTGCTCCTGCTGGACGAGCCGTCGATGGGGCTGGCACCGATCCTGGTCGAGGCGATCTTCCGGATCGTGCAGGACATCAATCGACAGGGCACGACGATCTTGCTGGTCGAGCAGAACGCGCGGATGGCGCTCAGCGTCGCGCACCGCGGCTACGTGATGCAGACCGGACGCATCGTGCTCCAGGCCTCGGCCGACGAGCTATTGCGATCGGACCTGGTGCGGAAGACCTACCTCGGCGAGAAGTAGCGGCGCCCGGCTCAGCGCGGCAGCAGAGCCGGCTCGCCCCAGTCGTAGTCGAGCGCGACTTCGCAGCTCCGCCCCTTCGCCGAATAGCGCGCCCCACGCTCGGTGCCGGACGCCACGTGAGTGATGAGATCCGGGGCCAGCTCTCCCGCAGCCGAGGCGCGGAGCCGCCTGGTGGTCACGCGACCGGACGACCGCGACTCGATGACCACGTCGTCACCGGGCGGGAAGCCCGTCGCGAGCGCCAGAAATCGGTCGGCGCGCGGTGAAGCGATCTGCAGCGAGACCACACACGCCCCGCTGACGACTCGGATCGGTCGCGGCACGACCTGGGCGAACGCGGTGATCTTCCTGTCGGCCGACGCGAGCACGACTTCCCACGGAGCGCCGCGCGGGTAGGTGCCGGGAGTCAGTGTGATCACGCCCTTTGGCTGCGGACGGTCGCCCTGCCCGGTCGACACGAGCCGACCGGCGTCGTCGATCCGAACCCCCGACGCGATCTCGGTGCTGGAGGCCGAGCGCCAGTCCCTGGCCCACACCTCGAACTCGGTGTCGCGCGGCGCACCGGTGGCGCGCGCCTGATAGCTGACGGCCCCAGCGCGCGCGCCGGCGAGCTCGACGAGCTCGAGCTTCACGCCGGGGCTCGCGCGCCGCTTGTCGAAGGACGTCTCGTCGTGCGCGAGCAGATCGCCGGCCGGGCACAGCACGAGCAGAAGCGCCGGAAGGAGACTTCGTCCGAGCCGCATCCTAGCGGCGGGGCGTCAGGCCTTCGAGGTCGAGCGCCGGCATGCGCCCGGACATCAGATCGGCCACGATCCGGGCGGTGCCGCACGCCATCGTCCATCCCATGTGGCCGTGCCCGCTGTTGAAGAAGAGGTTCCGGTGCCGGCCGAGACCGAGGATCGG
>DATEMW010000323.1:0-3632 GCA_035275385.1 Candidatus Methylomirabilota bacterium
GCGCATCGAAGGCGTCGACACCGTCGTGCTGGCGGCCGGCAGCCGCTCGACCGACGCGCTCTATCGCGCGCTCAAGGGCCACGTGGCCGAGCTCTACGCGGTGGGGGACTGCGTCGCCCCGCGGGGCGTGCACCAGGCGCTCCTCGACGCCACGCGCGTCGCGCGCGCCATCTGAGCCGCGGCCCGCGACCGCCGCCGCGACGAGCTCGCGGCGACAGTCGCGATCAGGCCGTAGCCGGCGGGCCGACGCTCAGGCAGCGAGCGCCGGGACTTCGCCGAAGAAGCCGGTGATGCGCGCGAGGCGCCCATCGGGTGCGAGCGCACCCACGTCGATCCCGGCCACCACCACGCCTCCATCCGGAGTGACCAGGTCCCAGGCGAAGCGCAGGTGGTCGTGATGCGCGTCGACGCCGCTGCGTCGGCGGAAGCGATGGCCCGGGAGCTTGGCCTGCACGCCCGCCACCATCTCGGCGAGTGCTGCGTGGCCTGCGGCCTCGAGCATCGGATCGGAGTAGCGACCGTCGCCCGCCCAGGCGCGCTCGATCAGCCGGGCGCGCTTCGCGGCGTCGGTCTCGTTCCACGCCGCCAGGTACGTGTCGACAGTGGTCGTCGCGTCGGTCATGTCGATCCTCCTCGTGTGAAGTGAGCTCCTGCCGATAGCCTCACCGAGGCGTGGCCCTGCAGCAATTACGTGGCAGGTAAACAGCGGAAGAGGAGTGGAGTGCCGCGCCTAGCGTGTGGCGAAGCCGTTGCCGTTGTCGGGCCCGATCCACTTACCGTGATTGAGGTCGTACCGGAACCCGACCGCGGTGAACGGCACGCGGAAGTTATCGAAGATGATGTGCAGGGTGTAACCCCACCAGGTGTTCCGCCGCACACCGAGATCGGTCAGGATCGGGCTGAAGTTGATGCCGATCTCGATCCCCACCTGGCGCTCGCGCGAATCGGGCGAGCCGCTCGGATAGCCCTTGGTGCCGTAGGTGGCCGAAACGAGCAGATACCGCAGCGGACCGATCTTCCAATCGAGCAGACGACCGATCCCGGCGAACTGCAGATCGGCCGTGAAGATCTCGTTGGAGTAGTCGCGGCCCTTTCCCGGGTCCTGGCAACACGTTTGGCTGCCGGCGGCCGGCAGCAAGATGCCGTGACGAAACCCGATCAGGTCCTGGAGCCCGGCCGCGGCGATCGCCGCCGAGGCGCCGGCGCCGAGCACGTCCATCGTGAGGTCTTCCCACGAGAACCCGTACTTGTTCGTGCCGTCGCCGATCTCGTTCAAGAGCCCGCCGGCCACGGCCACGCCGAAGCCGAGCAGGATCGAATCCCGTCGCGAGTACCCCATCTTCTCGTAGAGGTAGGCGAGCTCCTTCGAGAGGATCGTGTAGTCGACAAAGTGCGAGGCCTTGTCCGCCCCGCCGGCGTAGGTCCGCTCGCCGAAGAATCCTTCGCTGGTGAAGTGGAAGCTCTGGTGCGGGGTCTCCATGAAGGCGTTGATCGCGCCGCCCGCCACGACGCCTACCGACACTGCTGACGCGATCAGCAGCTGATACTTCTTCGCCTCGCGGGCAGCGGCGTTCCCCGCGATGCCGGTGGCCGGCAGCTCACCGAGATCGTCATCCGTGTCGACGAGATGGAAGTCGGCGCATGCCGGCGCGTCGTCAGTCCATGCGGGCGTATCCAGACTCGCGAATGACAGCGGCGCGCACGGGCGTGCCCCGAACGACTCTTGAGCGAAGAGTGGATCGACGAGAACGACGAGCAAGACCGCGAGGAACGCGAGGACCGCCGCGAACAGGGTCTACCCTTTCGGCTCCTTTCCCTCAGGGTAGATCGAGCGTCAAGGCGCGCGGGACAGACGCGGCGCTGCCGACACTCCCGTGGGCGCGACCTCGCGCGCCGGCGGCTCGCGCAGCGCGAGCGGCACGTCGTCGGAGTCCTGCGCCCGGTCGGCGTGGCGCCCGGCGGCCTCGAGCACGGGATCCGGCGTCCTGAACAGCACGCCGACGCCGAACACGACCAGCGCACCGATCATGGCCCACCAGGTGAACGACACCTCGGGAATGCTCGTGGGATGCTGGAACGTGCCGTCGACCCCGAACAGCGGCGCCACCGTGTTCACGATCGCGAGATCGAGCTTGCCCACGACGATCGTGGCGACGAGCCCGGCCGAGATCGCGATGAGGTTGCCCCCGTCCGAGCCGCGCCGGGTCGTGAACATGCCGATGAGGAACACGCCGAGCATCGGGCCCAGGATGAAGCCGGCGATCCCGAGCACCACTGGAATGATCCGGAGATCCGGGTGCGTCACCTTCGCGTACGCGAAGAGACCCGCGATCACGACCATGAGCGCAGCGAAGAGCACCGTGAACCATCGCGCCGCGCGCACGTAGTGCGTCTCGGGCTTGCCGCGGACCCAGCGGAGGTACCAGTCGTTGGTCGCGCCGGTCGCGAGCGCGTTGAGCGCCGCCGAGAACGAGCCCATCGCGGTCGCGAAGATGCCGGCCAGCACCAGCCCGCGCACGCCCACCGGCATCACGTTGAGGATGTACGAGCCGAAGATGTCCGCGGTCGCCGCCGGCTGGTAGGTCGGATCCTTCTGGTAGAAGGCGAAGAGCAGGATCCCGATGAAGACGAAGGCGGCGGCGATCGGCAGGTCCATGAAGGCCGCGGTGATCAGGCTCCGGCGCGCCTTCTTGTGCGTCTCGGCCGTCAGCATCCGCTGGACCATGTCCTGGTCGGTGCCGAACGCGGCCATGTTGCCGAGCGTGGCGCCGATGAGGGCCGAGAAGAGCGTGTAGTCGCTCGCCAGGATCATCTTCACGTAGTCCCACACGCCCATCGCGCTGAGGTGATGGCGGGCCTGCCACTGCGCCACGACGTCCGCCTCGAACCCGTGCAGGAAGTAGCCCTCGTGCGTCGTGAGCTGCGGCACCGCGCGGACGACCTCGCCGAGGCCGCCGACGTGATGCAGCAGGGTCGCGATCGCGATCAGCGCGCCGCCGAACATCAGGCAGGCCTGGATCACGTCGGTCCAGATGACGGCCTTGATGCCGCCGACCGCGGTGTAGAGGCACGTGACGATCGTGAGCAGGATGATCGCGACGAGATAGGGCCCGACCGTGGTGACGGCCTGCTGGCCGAAGTGCACCTGACCGCCGGCGACGAACATGCGCCAGGCGAGCACCATCACCAGCGACGGGATGAAGAGCCGCGTGCCCGAGGCCAGCGTGCGCATGAACAGGAACAGCGCCGACACGTAACCCTTGGTGCGCGGGCCGAAGCGAATGCCGAGATAGTCGTAGACCGTGTAGACCTTATAGGTGAAGTACGGCTTGAGGAAGACGTGGCCGACGATGACGCGCCCGATGATGAGTCCCAGGACCAGCTGCACGTACGCGAAGCTCTTCTTGGTGTAGCCCTCGCCGGGCGCGCCCAGGAAGGTCGCCGCGCTGGTCTCGGCGGCGATGATCGACGCCATCACCGCCCACCACGGGACGCGCCGGCCGCCGAGCGCGAAGTCGTTCAGGCTGTTCTCGCGGCGGCCCATGTAGAGCCCGATGGCCGTGATGGCGACGAAGTAGACGAGGATGATGACGCCGTCGACGACGAGGCCGTCGATGCCCATGGTTCTAGCC
>DATEMW010000324.1:0-10968 GCA_035275385.1 Candidatus Methylomirabilota bacterium
GTAGTCAGGATCGACAACACATTCGCGCGTCGTACAACGACGCCGCGCAACGCCCGCTAGCGTGGTCGCCGCAGGGCCCCCCACCCCCCATCCCGCCGGCACGCTGCCGAAGACGCGATCGATAACGCACGT
This sequence comes from Candidatus Methylomirabilota bacterium, assembly GCA_035275385.1. Lineage (GTDB taxonomy): Bacteria > Methylomirabilota > Methylomirabilia > Rokubacteriales > CSP1-6 > AR31. The sequence continues at coordinate 133 of DATEMW010000324.1, forward strand.
CGACATGGACGCGTTCTACGCGGCGATCGAGCAGCGCGACCGACCCGAGCTGCGAGGCCGCCCGGTGATCGTAGGCGCCAGCCCGGACGGACGCGGCGTGGTCTCGGCCGCGTCGTACGAAGCGCGGCCGTTCGGCGTGCACTCGGCGATGCCGATCGGGCGCGCCGCGCGCCTGTGTCCGCACGCGGCGTTCCTGCCGGTCGACATGCAGAAGTACCAGCGCGTGTCGGTGCAGGTGATGGGCGTTCTCGCCGACTTCTCGCCGCTGGTGGAGCCCGTCTCGGTCGACGAAGCGTTCGTCGATCTCACCGGGACCGAGTCGCTGTTCGGGAGCCCGCTCGACGCCGTCCGGCGGATCAAGCAGCGGATTCGCGACGAGATCGGGCTGACCGCCTCCGCGGGGCTCGCCGCCAACAAGTTCGTCGCGAAGGTGGCGTCCGATCTCGAGAAGCCCAACGGGCTCGTCGTGGTCGCGGCCGGCGACGAGGCGCGATTCCTCGGCGCCTTGCCGATCGAGCGGCTCTGGGGTGTGGGCAAGGTGATGGCGAAAGAGCTGCGCGCGCTCGGCTTCGCGACGATCGGCCAGCTCCAGAAAGCTCCGCGCGCCGTCCTGGCCAAGCGGTTCGGCAAGCACGGCGACGGACTCTACGATCTGGCGTTCGGCCGCGACGACCGTGCGGTCGAGCCCTACGGCCTGCCCAAATCGATCGGAGCCGAGGAGACGTTCGGCTCGGACACCACGGATCACGAGAAGCTCAAGACCACCCTGCGCGCCCACGCCGAGCGCGTGGCGGCCGAGCTCAGAGACGGGGGGTACGCGGCGGCGCGGGTGACCGTGAAGCTCAGATTCGCCCCGTTCGAGACCCACACGCGGAGCGTGACAGGGGAGCCGACGCAGGACGGCCTCGAGCTCTACCGTCGGGCGCTGGCGCTGCTCGAGCGCGATCCGGTCACGCGACCGGTCCGGCTGATCGGGCTCTCCACGTCGCGCTTTGGTCCGGCGGGCGCCGGTCAGCTCGACCTGCTCGACCCCGCGGCGCTGCGACGCGAGCGGCTGGCGCGCGTGCTCGATCGGTTGACGGAGCGATTCGGGAAGGGCGCCGTGCTTCCCGCGACCCTGCTCGGCCGCGCGCGCGACGACGAGTGACGCGGCCGGGGAGGCGTCGGCTCCTCCCCGGCTCGCGGAATGGCTGGTCTAGAAGCCGAGCGGCTCGGTCAGGCGCACCCAGCGCCCGTTCTTGACCTGAGCCAGGAACGCCGAGTTCGCGCCCTGATGCTTGTCAGGGCCGAAGCTCGCCTCGGGCCCGTTGAAGATGTCCTTGTAGCTCTTGATCGACTCCATGGCGCGCACGAAGTTGTCGACCGTGAGCTCAAGGCCGCTCTTCTCCAGGGCCACGACGGTCAGGTCGGCGGCCACCCAGCCGTACACGGCGCCGATGTTCGGATCGACCTTGTAGCGCTCCTTGTAGCGATCGAACCACGCCTGCGCGGTCGGGCTCAAGGTGTCGCGGTACGGCATGTCGGTCAGACCCATTGCGTAGAGGCCGTCGGTGACGCCGCCCTGCGCGCCCGAGACGAACATGTCGTAGCTCGCCGTGGAGCCGAAGAAGTCGACGTCCCAGCCGATCTTCCGCGCCGTCGCGTAGGGCACGATCGAGTCGCGCACGATCGTGCCGAAGACCACCAGGTCGCAGTTCGCCGCCTTGAGCTTGGTGATCTGCGCGGTGAAGTCCTGGTCGGTCGGCTTGTGGGTGGTGGTCTCGACGATCTTCAGCTTCAGCTTGTCAGCCTGCATCTGGACGCCGTCGAGCACCTCCTTGCCGAAGTCGGTGTCCTGGTACATGACGCAGGGCGCCTTCTTGCCCTTCTTGGTGACGAAGTAGTTGATACCGGCGCGCACCTGGTCGACGTACGACGCCGCGCCGTAGAACTTCAGCTTGTGGAAGGGCTCGTACATCGAGCGCGCGGCCGAGAGCGGGAACAGGTTCGGCACGTTGTTGTCGAACTGGTCCTTGAAGAGCGCGTTGTTCATCGGCGTGCCCAGGCCGGCGACCATCGCGAAGATATGATCGCGGTGGATCAGCTTCGTGCCGGCCTGCACGGCCCGCGGAACCTGATACTGGGTGTCCTCGACGACCAGCCGGATCTTTCGCCCGTGCAGACCGCCCTTCTCGTTGAGCTCGTCGAACCGCATCTTCACGGCGTTCGACGACGAGACTCCGTAGGTGGCGGCCGGGCCCGAGAGGTCGGTGTGCATGCCCAGCACGATCTCGGTCTTGGTGACGCCGCGGACGTCCTTCTGGGCCGTGGCCACGCCCGTCAGCGCGACCGCGCCGATCAGCACTCCCGCCGCGACCAATCGCATCCTCATCACTCGCTCCTTTCGTAGTGCGCCATGCCCGCGCGGGCCCGGCCTCGGCTAGGCCTCGGCGTACATGGCGTCGATCACGTCCTTGTACTTCCGGTTGACGAATGTTCGCTTGAGCTTCATCGTCGGCGTGAGCTCCTCGTCCTCCGCGGTGAGGATCTGCTCGATCAGCCGGAACTTCTTGATGGTCTCGACCCGCGCCAGCTGCCGGTTGACGCGCTCGATCTCGCCGCCGATCAGCCGCTGCACTTCCTCGGTGCGGCACAGCGAGGCGAAGTTGGTGAACGGCACGTTCTTCTCCTGGGCGAACTGGGCGACGGTCTCGTGGTCGATCATCACCAGGACCGACAGGAACTTCCGCTTGTCGCCGATGACCACCGCGTCCGAGATGTACGGCGAGAACTTGAGCTGGTTCTCGATCTCCGACGGCGTGACGTTCTTGCCGCCGGCGGTGATGATGATGTCCTTCATCCGGTCGGTGATCCGCACGAACCCGTCCGCGTCCATGACGCCGACGTCGCCGGTGTGGAGCCAGCCGTCCACGATCGTCTCGGCGGTCTTCGCCGGATTGTTGTAGTAGCCCATGAACACGTGCGGTCCCTTCAACAAGATTTCGCCGTCCGGCGTCACGCGCACCTCGGTGCCGGGGCGGGCGATGCCGACGCTGCCGAGCTTGATGCGGTCGGCCGGCACGGCGGTGGCGAGCCCGCAGTTCTCGGTCTGCCCGTAGACCTCGCGCATGTCGATGCCGAGAGCCATGTACCACTTGATCAGGTCGGGCGCGATCGGCGCGGCGCCGGTGGCGGCGCCCCGCGCGCGGTGCAGGCCCATCGATCGCTTGACGTTGTCGAGCACGAAGAAGTCGGCGAGGCGGAACAGCAGCCGGAGCCCCAGGCCGGGCCGCCGGCCCGCCACGCGATGCTCGGCCATGCGCCCGCCGACCGCGAGCGCCCAGCGATAGGCGAGCCGCCCCGGGGTGGTGGCGTCGCGCATCCGGAGCGCCACCGCCGAGTAGAACTTCTCCCAGATGCGCGGCACGGCGAAGAAGAGCGCCGGCGCGACCTCGCGGATGTTCTCAGGCACGGTGTCGATGCTCTCTGCGAAGTTCACGGTCGCGCCCGTGCGCAGCGGGTTGAACACGCTGACGGTGCGCTCGGCGATGTGGCAGAGCGGCAAAAATGAGAGCTGTTGATCGCCCTCGCGCACCGCGGTCACGTAGTCCGAGTAGTCGATCTGAAACAGGATGTTGCGGTGGCTCAGCATCGCGCCCTTCGGCGGGCCCGTCGTGCCGGAGGTGTAGACCAGGATCGCCAGGTCCTCTGGTTTGGCGATCTCGACCATGCGATCGAACGCGCCGGGGTGCTCGGCTTCGTAGCGGATGCCGAGCTCCAGGAGATCCTCGAACGACAGCACCTGCTCGTCCTTGAACGCGTGGAGGCCCTCGGTGTCGAAGACGATGATCTTGACCAGCTGCGGACAGGCGGCGCGCACTTCCAGGATCTTGTCGAGCTGCTCCTCGTCGGCCGCGAAGAAGAAGCGGGTGCCGCTGTCGTTGACGATGTATTCGACCTGCTTCGCAGAGTCCGTCGTGTAGATCCCGTTGGTCACCGCGCCGACCGAGAGCGTGCCGAGGTCGGTGTAGAGCCATTCCGGGCAGTTGTCGGCCATGATCGACACGACGTCGCGCGGCACGAGGCCCAGCGCGACCAGGCCCAGGCCGGCGTGCTTCGCCCGCTCGCCGTACTGGCGCCAGCTCACCGCCCGCCACACCCCGAGCGTCTTCTCGCGCATCGCGACCCGGTCGCCGCGCTCCCGGACGACGTGCCGGAACAGCCTCGGCAGCGTGTCCTGCCCGAAGACGGTCGTCGAAGTCCCGGTGCTCACCGCCATGTCTTCTTCCTCTTCCAGCGCCGCGTCCCGCGCACGCCCGATTCTTTCATGCCGAGGTAGAACTCCTTGATGTCTTCTTTCTCGAGCAGCCGCGCGCAGGTGTCCGCCATTACGATCCGGCCGACCTCGAGCACGTAGCCGTAGTCGGCGATGTTGAGCGCCATGTTGGCGTTCTGCTCGACCAGGAGGACCGTCACCCCGCGCTCCCGGTTGATCCGCGTGATGATCTCGAAGATCTCCTTGACCAGCCGCGGCGAGAGGCCGAGCGACGGCTCGTCCAGCAGCATCATCCGCGGCCGTGCCATGAGCGCGCGGCTGATCGCCAGCATCTGCTGCTCACCGCCGGAGAGCGAGCCCGCGCGCTGCTCGGCCCGCGCTCTCAGCATCGGGAAGTACGAGTACACGAGCTCCAGATCCTCGGCGACGCCGGCCGGATCCTTGCGCGTGAACGCGCCCATCATCAAGTTCTCACGGACCGAGAGGAACGGGAACACCTCGCGACCCTCGGGCACGTGGCTGATGCCCAGCCGCGCAACCTTGTCGGGATCCATGCCCTGGATCTCGCGGCCGGCGAACGTGACGGCGCCCTTCTGCGGATCCATCACCCCGGAGACCGTCTTGAGGATCGTGCTCTTGCCGGCCCCGTTGGCGCCGAGGATCGTGACCACGGCGCGCTCGGGTACCTCGAAGCTCACGCCGCGGATGGCCATGATCGGGCCGTAGTAGGTCTCGAGGTTCGACACGGCCAGGAGCGTATCGGCCATGGCCTCAGCCGCCCAGATACGCCTTGACCACGTCGGGGTGCTCCTGCACCTCGCGCGCGGTGCCGAGCGCGATCGGCCGCCCGTAGTTGACCGCGAGGACCCGGTCGGACACCGAGCTGACCAGGCTCATGTCGTGCTCGACCATCAACACGGTGACGCCGAGGATCGTCCGGATGTCCTGGATCCAGAACGCCATGTCCTCGGTCTCCTCGACGCTGAGCCCTGACGACGGCTCGTCCAGCAGGAGCAGCCGCGGGCGCGTGCACAGGGCCCGCGCCATCTCGACGACCTTGCGCACGCCGTAGGCGAGGTTCACGACCAGGCTGTCGCGATGCGGCTGCAGGTCGAGGAACTCGATCACCTTCTCGACCGCCTCGCGATGCTCGAGCTCGAGCGCGCGCACGCGCGGCAGGAACAGGAGCTCCTCGACGAAGCGCGAGCGCTTGTGGGCGTGGCGACCGAGCAACAGGTTCTGGAGCACGGTGGCGTGCTCGAACAGCTCGATGTTCTGGAAGGTCCGCGCGATCCCGCGCCGGGCGACCTCGTGGGGCGGCACGCGCGTGATGTCCTCGCCGTCGAAGATCAGCCGCCCCGCGCTCGCATCGTAGATCCGCGAGACCAGGTTGAAGATCGTCGTCTTGCCGGCGCCGTTCGGCCCGATGATCGTGAAGACCTCGCCCGGCTCGATCCGGAAGCTCACGCCGTCGACGGCTCTGAGGCCGCCGAAGTCCATCACGAGCCCCTCGGCCACGAAGAGGCTCATCGCAGGCGCTCCGACCGCATGTACGCCTTCTGGCGGCGGAAGGTCGCGCGCTTGTAGAGCGGGAAGGTCGAGAAGTAGAGCTGGATCTTCCGCCAGCGGCCGTAGATCCCGAGCGGCTCGAACAGGATGAACAGCACGAGGATCAGCCCGAAGAGCCCGGGCTCGAGGCCCGGCTTCTTCACGAACTGGTCGACGGCGAGGAACGCGGACGAGCCGGCCGATTTCCCGAACGGCGAGGCGAGCGCGCTCGCCCACACCGGCACGAGGTCACGGGCCTGGGAGATCGCGACCGGCAGCAGCGCCACGAAGACGGCGCCGAAGAAGGCGCCGTGAAGGCTGCCGAGCCCGCCGACCACGACCATCAGCAAGAACTGGATCGAGAGCAGCACCGTGAAGATGTCCGGCGCCAGGAACCCGATCTTGTGCGCGAAGAGCGCGCCCGCGGCGCCCATCAGCGCGGCGGAGTAGGCGAAGGCGCTGGTCTTGTAGACCGCCAGGTTGACGCCCATCGACTGCGCCGCGATCTCGCTGTCGCGAATCGCGACCCAGGCGCGGCCGGTCGGCGCGCGCAGGAGATTGCCGGTGAGCCAGGTGCCGGCGATCAGGAACGCCAGGCACAAGAAGTAGAACGCCACGTCGCCGCCCAGATAGACGCCGAAGACGATGGGCTTGTCGACCGGCTTGCCCTTGAGCCCGCCGGTCACGTGCTCCCAGCGCGTCAGCACCTCCTGGATGATCAGCGCGAACGCCAGGGTCGCGATCGAGAGATAGACGCCGGTCATCCTGAGCGCCGGCAGGCCGACGAGCACACCCGAGATCGCGGTCACCACGCAGGCGAGCGCGACGCCGACGACCCAGGGAAGCCCGAGATCGTGGACCGCGTAGACGTGCGTGTAGGCGCCGATGCCGAGGAACGCGGCATGCCCCAGGCTCACGAGACCGGTGTAGCCCGCCAGCACCATGAGCGAGAGGCCGCAGAGCCCGTAGATGAAGACCAGGCTCATGTCGACCAGATAGGACGGGATCAGCAGCGGTAGCGCGAGCATGCCGAAGAAGAGCGCCACGTACCAGTTGCGCTGCACGCCGTCGCGGAAGATCCCGAGGTCCTGGACGTAGGAGGTCTTGAAGATGAAGCGCACCGCTCAGACCTTCTTCCGCGCGATGCTGCCGAAGATGCCCTGCGGCCGCACGGCGAGCACGACGAGCAGCACGACGTACGCGGCGACGTCCTTGAACCCCTGCGGCAGGTAGGCCCCCGAGAACAGCTCGATCAGCCCGATCGTGATCCCGCCGACCAGGGCACCGGGGATCGAGCCGAAGCCGCCCAGCACCGCCGCCGCGAACGCCTTGAGCCCGATGAACCCGAGATTGATGTCGATCAGCGACACCGGCGCCAGCAGCACGCCCGCGATCGCCGCGACGCCGGCCGAGATCGCCCAGATCAGCGAGAACATCAGCTTGACCGGGATGCCCATGTAGTAGGCCGCGAGCTGATTCTGCGACGCCGCCTGCATCGCGAGGCCGACCCGCGTGAACGTGAAGAACGCGTAGAGCAGGGCGCAGAGCAGCACCGTGCCGACGATGATCGAGAGGTATTCGTGGCTGACCGTGACCCCGGCGAGCCGCGTGGCGCGAGCGCTGAACGGGGTCGGGAGCGTGTAGATCTCCGAGCCCCACGCGATCGATGCGAAGCTTCGGAAGATCGCACCGAGGCCGATCGTGAGCATCACCACCGAGAACTGCGGCTGGCCGATCACGCGTCTCAGGATCGTCGCGTCGAGCGCGGCGCCGAAGACGCCAACCAGCGCCACCGCCAGCGCGAGCGCCGTCCAGTAGCCGACCCCGTACCAGACCACGAACATGTAGCAGGTGAAGGCCCCGAGCATCAGGAGATCGCCTTGGGCGAAGTTCACGAGCTCGGTCGCCTTGTAGATCAGCACGAAGCCGAGCGCGACCAGCCCGTAGATGCACCCGACGGCGAGCCCGTTCAGAACGAGCTGCAGGATCGTGTCCAGACCGAACGCCCTCCCTTGGAATCGTGCCGTGCGCCCAGCCGCGCCGGCGGGCTGGGATCGAAATGCTCCGTTTATAGCCGAAATGCTCGGTTCAAAGCCAGCGCCCGCGGGATTGCCTGTCGGCAGCGGCTCGTTTACACTTCGATGAACAGCCGTTCATTCCCGGAGGCCCCGATGGATCGTCCGATCGCCTACGACAAGCTCGCGCGGGAAGATCGCTTCGTGCGGATGCGCGCGCGCGAGGTCGCCGAGCTCAAGGTCGCCCAGGGTCTTCCCCCGTTTCCCGACCTGTCCAGCCGCGAGTCGATCAAGGAGCGCGTGCACGGAATCATGGTCGGCGAGCTCCAGGCCATGGAAGGCGCCGGCCGGAGCGTGTGCGACTTTCCGGACGCGCCGTGGGACTTCACGATGGACATGGCGCGGCAGACCTGGGACGAATCGCGCCACGTCGAGATCTATCTGCGGCTGCTCGAGCACATGGGCGGCTACGCCGGCGAGTATCCCGAGACGACCATCCTGTGGCGCTGCGCGTGCGCCGAAGACGCGGCCGCGCGGGTCGCCGGGGTCAACCGCGGCCTCGAGGGGCTCGCGTGCGACGTGTTCAACCAGCTCGTGCACATCGCTCGGAAGATCGGCGACCCGATCCTCGAGCGCGCGGTCGACTTCGTCCTGGCCGACGAGATTACCCACGTGCGCATGGGATCGAAGTGGCTCACCAAGCTGACCGAAGGCGACGCCGAGCGCCGTCGCCGCGCGATCGAGTTCCAGGAGAGCATCGACGAGCGCTTCAACCTCGGCGGTGTCCGGCAAGAGGGAGATCACGAGACGGTCTCGATCTCGATCGCGACCGACGTGCGCCGCATGGCGGGCTTCACCGAAGAAGAGATCGAGCGTCTGATCAAGACGACCCAGCGGTCTCAGGTCTACTGAGCTCGTGTCCGAGCCGTTGGCAGGAACCTTCAGCGCCGAGCACTCCGCGCGGCTGCTCCGCAACTACCGCTACGTCGTCGAGCGCATCATGCGCGCGCTCGGGGGCTGGATCGCGCTGACACCCGAGCTCTCGGCCAAGCTTCTGATGGGCCGCCACGTCTGGGATCTGGCCCAGCACTGCGATGCCTTCGGCCAGCGCCTGCCGGAGCTGCGCTCGCGCGCCCACGTCTCCGAGGCTGCGAATCCGGCGATCGTCACCTTCATGGATGCGGTCGAGGAGGCCGAGGGGCCCGATCAGACCGTCGAGCGGCTGGTCGGCGTGTACGGGATCCTCAAGCCGCACCTGCTCGCGACGTATCGCGAGCACCTCGCCCGCGCCAATCCCGTCTACGAGCCGCCCACTCGCCGCATTCTCGCGCGCTGCATCGACGACGAGGAGCGCCACATCGCGGCAGGGGACACGATCTTGAGATATCTCGCGGCCGGCCCGCGCGTGACCGATCGGGTCAGCGCGCGGCGGCGTCAGCTGGAAGGCCTGCTGGCCGCCGCGGGCGGCGTGACCGGCGACGGCCTCCCGTCGCGCGGGACGCCGGACGGGACGCCGCGCGACGCCGAGCTCTCCGACGACGCGAAGGAGTTCATCCGGCTCGAAAAAGCCACCGGTGCCTGGCCGATTCCCGAAGACCTCGAAGAGGCGCAGCGCTCGGTCGGCGAGGCGCTCGTGTCCGGTGACGACAAAGCGCTCGCCCGCTGGCTCATGCCGGGTCTGGCGCTCGAGGCCTCCGTGTCGAGCCTCGTGCGCGAGACGCGCTACGCTCGCCATCACACCGTCGCCTTCGCACGGCTCGGCCATCAGCGGCTCGTGAAGACGCGGCTGGACGGCCCGGGGAGCTCGGCCACGGTGCTTGCCCGCTGGACTTCCTCTCCGGAGGGCTGGCGCATCGCCGCTCTCGACCTCGCCGGGCGCGACGCCGTCCGGCCGGCCTGACGCTCGTTGTTCGGCACCGTCCTGGTCGCCAACCGAGGTGAGATCGCGCGCCGGATCATCCGCGCCTGCCGACAGCTCGGGCTCAAGACCGTGGCGGTGCACTCTGAAGCCGACCGCGGCGCGCCGCACGCGCGCGACGCCGACCAGGCGGTGGAGATCGGCGCGGCGCCCGCGCGCGAGAGCTACCTCAACACCGACCGGATCCTACAGGCCGCGCGCCAGACACGGGCCGACGCGATCCACCCGGGCTACGGCTTTCTCTCCGAGAGCTGGCGGTTCGCCGAGGCGGTTCGCCAGGCCGGCCTCGTCTTCATCGGTCCCGGACCCGACGCGATCCGCCAGATGGGTGACAAGATCGAGGCGCGCCGCTTGATGACAGCCGCCGGCGTGTCGGTGCTGCCCGGCAGCCTCGACGCCGTCGGCGACGTCGCCCGGGCCCAGGCAATCGCCGCCGACATCGGCTATCCCGTGATCCTCAAGGCGGCCGCCGGCGGCGGGGGAATCGGGATGGCGCGCGTGGACAAGCCGGCCGATCTCGCCGCCGCGTTCGCCGCGGCGACCCGCCGCGCGCAAGCCGCGTTCGGCTCGGGCGACCTCTACGTCGAGCGCTACGTGGAGCGGCCGCGCCACGTCGAGGTTCAAGTCTTCGGCGATGACCGCGGAACGGTCGTGCACATGCACGAGCGCGAGTGCTCGATCCAGCGCCGCCACCAGAAGCTCGTCGAAGAATCGCCCGCCCCGCGACTTCCGCCGGCCACGAAGGAAGGGCTGACGGCCGCGGCGGTCGCCGGCGCGCGCGCCATCGGCTACACGAACGCGGGGACCATGGAATTCCTCGTCGACGAGGGCGGGGGATTCTACTTCCTGGAGATGAACGCTCGCCTGCAGGTCGAGCATCCCGTCACCGAGGAAGTCACGGGGCTCGATCTCGTCCTCGCCCAGCTCCGGGTCGCAGCGGGCGAGCCGCTGCCCTGGGGTCAGAGCGAGATCGTCCAGCGCCGCGCGGCGATCGAGTGCCGCGTCTACGCCGAGGACCCGTCCAAGGGCTTTCTGCCGTCGCCCGGCACCATTCAGAAGCTCGAGCTGCCGTCAGGCGACGGCATCCGGATCGAGTCCGG
>DATEMW010000325.1:0-3867 GCA_035275385.1 Candidatus Methylomirabilota bacterium
GATCTCGTCCGGCGACTGGCGCCCGGGCTTCCCGCCCGCGACGACCTCGCCGATCTCGGCGAAGATCTTGCCCGAGAAGATGACGTCGCCCGACTCGAGCGTGGCCGCCTCGCGCTGCTCGACGTAGAGCCGCGCCTTCCGAAGCGCTTCGTCGTCGAGCTCGCGCCACGTCGGCCGCGGCGCGCCGACCGCGTTGATGTGCGTCCCCGGCGCGAGCCACGCGCCCGACAGCACCGGCGTCTGCGACGACGTCGCCACGACCACGAGATCGGCGCCGCGCACCGCTTCCTCGGCTGACGCTACCGCACGGACGCCGAACTCCTTGGCGAAGGCCGGCGCGTTGCGCGGACTCCACACCCGGACGTCGCGGATCGTCCGGACCAGGCGCATCGCCGCCAGGTGGCTCCGCGCCTGGACGCCCGAGCCGAGAATGCCGAGCACGGAGGCTTCGGGACGCGCCAGGAGCTGCGTGGCGACCGCCGACACGGCGGCCGTGCGCATCTCGGTGATCAGCCGGCCGTCCATCGTGACCAGCGGCTCGCCTGTCTCGGGCTTGAAGAGCAAGATCACCGCGTGATGGCTCGGGATGCCCTGGTTGTTCGGAAAGAACGCGACCAGCTTCGCGCCCAGCGCGCCGCCATAGGCCGGCATGAGACCAAGGAAGCCTTGATGGTCGGCGACCGGGAGCATCACGCGTCCGGGCTGAACGACCTTGCCGCTCGACAGATCGGCCATCGCCTTGGCCATGGCCGGGATGAGCTCCTCCATGCTGAGGAGATCGTGCACGGCGCGCTCGTCGAGGATCATCGCCGGCCGAACCAGTGCCTCAGCTCGATGCTGTGCCCGTCCGGATCGCGGATCTCCGCGCGCGAGTATTCGCCCTCGCGGACGCGCGGGCCCCACGTGACCGGGACGTTCTTGGTCTTCAGGTAGTCGATAGCCGCCTGCATGTCGGCCACCTCGAGCGCCATCATTCGGTAGCCCAGGTGCTCCTGCGCCGGCGCGGGCGCTACCTGACCGCCGTATTTGATGAGCTCGATCGCCGTGGACCCGAGATCGAGATAGGCCAGATCGAGCGACACGCCCAGCGTCGACCGCTCGATCCGCTCGCGGTTCCTGAGCTTGAATCCGATCACCTCGGTGTAGAACTGCACGGCGCGGTCGAGCTCCGCGGTGACGATCTCCACGTGATCGATCTTCTTGAACATCGACTCCTCCTTCTATCCAAAAGCGCGCCTCGGCCGGCGGGGCCCCAGCCCCGCGACGGCCTGCAGCGCGCACTACCTTGAAGCTCAGCCGGCGAGCAGGCGCGCCACGTCGTGACGGTTCCGCTTCACCGCGATGTCGAGCGCGGTCTCGCCGTCGCCCGTGCGGAGCGCGCGCTCGGCGCCGCTCTCGAGCAGCACGCGGACGAGCGCCAGATCGCCGTTGAACGCGGCTTCGTGCAGCGGCGTATGCGCCGTCGGGGAGCCGCGCCCGTCGACGGGGGTGCCGCGCGCGATGAGCAGCTTGACGATCTCGGGCCGGCGATCGGCGCGTTGCCCGGCCGCAGCGGCATTGATGGCCAGATTGCCCTCGGAATTGCGCGAGACCGCGCGCACGTCGGCGCCCGCGTCCAGCAGTATCTCCGTGGTCTCGCGCTGACCGAAAAACGCCGCCAGATGCAGCGGCGGCCAGCCGTCGTGCGCCCACGCCCCAACGAGCGCTGGATTCGCGGCGAGCTGCCGGCGCACGTCGGCCACGAGCCCGAGCGCGCACGCTTCGAAAAAGTTGGCGCGCGCGCCGCGGTCGAGCAGGAGGCGCACGAAGTCGTGCTTGCCAAAATACGTCGCGATCAGGAGGGCGGAGTTGCCCTGCTCGTCCCGAGCGTTCGCCAGGTCGGGCTGCGCGGTGAGCAGGTTGCCGGCGGTCTCGGCGTCGCCGCGACGAATCGCGCCGAGCAGGTCGGCGATTCCACTCACGACAGTCGGGCCCGCGCGCGAGCCCGTGCCGCCGGCTAGGCCCGCAGAAAGGCCGGGGTCGGCGAGAGCGCCTCGTCCCAGGGCCCGGGGAACCGGCCCTTGCTGCCCTGCTCCGAGAACGGCCGCTGGCGGTTCCACTCGCTCCGCGGCTGCTCGTAGTAGACCTCGAGGCCGTTGCCGTCGGGATCCGAGAAGTAGATGCCGATCGACACCGTGTGATCGGAGACGCTCACCGGGACGTTCTTGTCCTTGAGGCGCTTGTACATCTCGCCCAGGTCCTCGAGGTTCGCCATGCGCCAGGCGACGTGGTTGAGCCCGACCTGCTTCTTCTGCGGGCCCGCGGCCTCTTCGCCGACCTCGAAGAGCGCGATGTCGTGCGCGTGACCGGGGTCGCAGGACAGGAAGGCGGCCCGCAGTCTATTGGTTCCCGGAAACATCATGGTGTCCTGGGTGTGAAAGCCGAACACGTCCGTGTACCACTTGTGCGAGCGCTCGGCGTTGCGGACGAAGATGTTGACGTGATCGATGGACACCGGCTTGTAGGCCATTTCCCATTCTCCTCGGGGAGGATCTCGCTCACCGGAGTATACCGCACCGCGGCGTAGGGCGGCGATCGCCTACTCTGTCAAGATCTTGTCCGCCCATTCGACCAGCCCCACGAATTTCGCGGGGTCCGAGAACGTCGCGTTCTTTCCGGCAAGGTCGTCGCTCAGGACCCCACGGGCCCGCGAGCAGGCGCCTCAGACGTGGATCGGAACGCGATGCTCGATGAGCTTCGCGAGCGCCTCCGCGAGCGGCGCCCACCCGACCGGCACGACCGCGGCGGCGACGACCGAGCGCATCAGCGTCACGGCTTCGCCGAGCAGGAATATCTGGACCTGATGGCCCGCCTCGGCGAACGCGTTCGCGTGGTGGAACGGAAACGACGCCTGCGTCGGATCGGCCGACCCCCAGGCGCTCTTGATCAGAATCTTCATGGTGTCATCCCGCTTTCTCGAGGTCGAGGCGATAGCCCTTGACCGTCACCCCGGGCGCCGGATGGAAGTCGAGCTCGGGGGCGCGTACGAAGCCCATCCGCTCGTACATGCGCATGGCGGTCTGCATCAGATCGGTCGTGTGAAGGCTCAGCGCGGCGCCGTGGGCCAGGCGCACGCGCTTCACGCACTCACGCATGAGCGCCGCGCCCACGCCGCGGCCCCGGGCGCTCGGTGCGACGGCCAGGAGCCGCACCTCGGGCCACGGCATGTCGAGCGACTCGCGCTGGGAGAATCGCATGCGGCGCGGCGGGTAGAGGAGCACGGTGCCCACGATCGCGCCGCCGTGCTCGGCCACGAGCTGCTCGGCCTCGCCCGCATCGCTGACGGAGGCCACGATGTTCTGGCGGTAGCCATCCCAGAACCCGGGCATGCGCGCCGCGTACTCCTGGTAGGCGGCCAGGGTCACGTCCAGGATCGCGTCCCGATCCTCGGGCCGCGCGTCGCGGATGCGCACCTGGCTCGCGCGTGCGTCAGTCACGGGCGACGGTGTACACCGCGAGCCCGATGAAGGCGCCGCCGGTCACGTAGCGACCGGCCGCGCGAACGCCCCGCGCGCGGACAAGCGCCGGCGCCAGCGCTCCCGCCGCCAGCGCGTACGCGGTGTCGGTGAGGGCGGCAATGGCGACGAAGATGGACCCGAGGGTCACGCTCTGAATGATCGCCGGCGTCTGGGCGTTCATGAACTGCGGCAGGAACGCCGCGAAGAACACGGCGGTCTTTGGATTGAGCAGCGCGACCACGAAGCCGTCGCGAAAGATTCGCCCGAGCGAGGCCGGAGCCGGCGCCGCCGTGGCTTCTCCGGTTCGCGGCGCGCGGATCGCCTGGATGCCGAGATAGAGGAGATAGACGGCGCCCAGGTACTTGACCAC